>NZ_JACZDT010000003.1:300000-533203 GCF_015903855.1 Fictibacillus sp. 18YEL24 | reverse complement strand
CTTTTGGGAGCTGCTTTTTCCCTTTTATGCTTTAAGCGTTTTAACAACAATCGCTTGTGAAGCACTCTTAATCAAGCATCCTTCCAAATCACCTTCACTTAATAACCCTAGCATAATGGCAGACTTTACTTTTTCTTCATCCGGTTTTGGTACATGAAGAATGAGATCTGTCATATTTAATTCAGTAAGGCGACTCACTGTCTTTTCTTCATGAAGCTTTTCAGATTTTCGGATCTGGCGCTGGAGCTTGAAGTTGTTTACTGTAACTTCGCCTTTCTCATTTTGACCAACTAAGTGATCAAAATAAATATGAAAGACTTTTTTTAGTTCATCTAATTCTTTCTCAACCTCTTTTTTCTTCTCGTTAAGCTTGTTGTATTTTATGATCAAATCTTCTGAAATGGTGTAATTCGTATTTTGTGTAGCCAAAGCTTGTCCCTCCCATTTACCAATGAATAGTTCATCTTATGGTAGATTTGAGTGATTTATTCCAAAATAAAAACCACCTAACTTTAGTAGTAGATGGCTCATTCACAGCTTTTGGCTGTTCTATTTTTATTAATTGTTTTCTGTTCCACTTTGGTTCTCTGGTTTATTCTTACCTTTACTCACATAAGGCTTTGGACCTTTTTTCTTACTGCTGGATTTCCAACGGTTCCATCCCTTTTTCCCCGTTCCTTGCCCAACGCCGCTTTTCTTGCCTTTTGCTTTACTCATTCTTATCACTCCATGACCGTTCTTGTGCTTATTTCAAGCAGTAATTTGAATTATACTACATTACCGGCGGTGGGGATAGTTCCTTAGAAAGTACTAGGAGCTCTGAATAATAAAATTATGTGATGTATGCCATTTTTTATGTGATAATCCCTATTTTTTATGTGATGAGTGTCAATTTTTATGTGATTCTCCTAAGAAATTATTTGATTCTTGATATTTTGTGCTTCGGTTATTCAGAAAATGCTTTTTTGCAGCACCAGATCATGCATCCTATATTAAGTCCATAAGTTGAAAGGAGGTCTTTCTATAAAAAAACAACCGCTTACCCCCTACGTCATACAAAAACTCGGTGCAGTCATTAACAGATTGCAAAGCTGTCATCCAGAACGTTCGAAATTGGAAGGAAATCTGGCAAAATATATTGCTGGGCATAACGGTGAAAAGTCCCTACAGTATTTTTATCGATATCTGCCAAAACAAGAGGCCGATATTATCCATAACATTCGAATTAAGCATATGGAATTCTTCTTTCAGGTTGATACACTTATTATAACTTCAAAATTTATAATTCTGTTAGAGATAAAAAACTATATAGGAGATTTGTTCTTTGATGATAAATATGGACAACTCATTCGGATTTCTAGTAAAGGAAGAGAAATATTTGAAGACCCTATTCAACAAGTAAAAAGACAATCTTTCCATTTAACTCAGGTGCTAGAACAGCACAAGATCCCCAGGATCCCCATTGAAACGTTAGTTGTTATTACTAATCCACGAACTTTTGTAGATAGTTCAGAGACATATAAAAATGCATTAAAGTTAGTAATTAAAAGCCCGATGTTACTTAGTAAGTATGAAGAATTCAATGCTCATTATAAAAAGGATGTGCTTTTGATGAAAGAAAGGAAAAAGATCAAAAGATTATTGATGAAGTTAAACGAACCATATAATCCCGATATCCTAAGCTATTATGGAATTGATAAAAGTGAGTTGATAACAGGGGTGCTTTGCTCCAAATGTAACACACAAATGAATCGGATAAATGCTAACTGGGAGTGCGCAGCCTGTTTTCATACCTCTAAGACTGCACATGTTGGAGCACTGAGGGATTACGCTCTTATCATTTCAACGGATATAACAAATAAAGAATGTAAAGATTTTTTACATTTATCAACAAGTATGCAAGCTTACTACCTGCTCAACTCACTAAATCTTCCATACACTGGCACATCCCGCAGGACTAGAACCTATCAGCTAGACTCCCTCATCACTTGACCGCATTCAGCAACATTTCAGCATCAATTCTACTCAGCTTCCCGTACTTATGTTCATTTAAATCCACGATTTCCGCAACCCTATAATCATGAAACCAAATTTTATATTCTTCCAATCTCTCAGGCATGTTCGGATCATACAGATAGAAAAGGGTTAACGTCAAATCTTCTTTTCTTGCTATCTCCACTTTTGCATTTTCCCAATTCACTCTTTCTAATTGTGCACCAATTGATTTCACTTGATCCTCATCTGTTATGATTCCATCATCACCCGTTCGCATCTCACTTAGTTGATAATCAACACGGATCAGCTTTTCATTCTCGTTGCAGCCAGCTAAACTCATCATAAGTAAAAGCACAACCAGCCTTCTCTTCATCAATCAGCAGGATTGATGATAGCCATTTGTTGATGGTCTTCCCACTTTCCATTAATCTTCACGTTTTTACGTGCTAGTCCTTCTTTCTCAAAACCAGCTTTTTCTAACACTCGAATAGAACCAATGTTATGCGGCATCACACCCGCTTCTACTCGATGAAGTTTAAGTTCATCAAATGCGTATTTTACGATCAAACGTACAGCTTCTGTCGTATAGCCTTTTCCATTGTGCTTTTCATCTAAAAAGTAACCGACAAACGCACTTTGAATTGATCCGCGCATCACGGCGAACAAATTGATTGTTCCGATCAAAATCTCTCCATCTTTTGTAAAAATACCAAAATAGTAATCTAAATCTTGTTTTGCATTCTCTACTAACATTTGAATACGTTTTTGCTGATTTTCAAGGGAGTAAAAATCATCGCTGCGTTCCATAGCAAACTGACTAAAGAACTCCCGGTTCTCTAATTGAAGGTTCACCATATCCTCTGCATCCTCAACGATCAATAACCTAATATAGATATTGTCTCCTGTTAGTTTAACATTTGTTTCCACAATTTGATTCATCAACTATTCTCTCCGTTTCTTATGTAAGATCCTTTTTGGCAAGCTTCACTCTTAATTTCCTCATGTTGCCTAATGTACCTTCATATTCAAGTTTTCCTTGCTCGATCAAAAAATGAATTCGGTTAAAGATAAACGCATCACCCACATATTGTTCAAGATGGCCTATTATATCACCGACGAGACGTGAGCAATCCATATAGTCTTCTCCATACTTCCACTCCAAACGTCTTGCGGAATGAATGATGAAAGCATCTAAATGATCAACACTAACGCTTTTTATTGACTTGTCTTCCCAAAGTCTTAAGACTTCTTCTGATGCACTCAAAGTCTTCCATTCTTCAACAAATTTTTTCTTACCATCCAATGAGAGAGGATCGTAACTATCCGTTTTCTCTAAAATGATTTTGAGATGATCTGGAGAAACTTCATTCGAGTGCAGTGATGTATAGAAGACATCAGGGGGTTTGCAATATTTGTTAAAATATTCATTGGTATTAACCACAAGGATATTGTTTTCTCGATCTTCTAGTAACTTCATCACAAATCTCAAACCCGTTTGTTCAGGCGCATTGTCAGCTGTCCAGATTGTAATTGGCACATCTTTAGGAATATTACCAATTTCCTGAAGTGCTTGCCTAAAACTAGATTCATATTCGTTTGAATAATATTCTGCCATGTCACCAATTGACAAATTGTCTTTGAACCATTGAATCCGGCGTTCGGTGCCCTTTTCAGTTTCCAGTTCATGAATAGGTCCTATAGCAAACGAATCAGGAAATCCGATTACATGTTCCTGGCTTTTTTCCTTACTTAGCATCCTTTTCATCGCGCCAGCCGAAGATTCTCCAAACATTATATGAACGTTCATTACTACAGCCCCTTAACTTAACCTTACCTTACAATCCATCAAGACCACCCTACACATTCTCTAGTCTACCTGTAATACCTTTTTTATTTCCAGAATTTATTACAGAATTAAAAAAGAGCTGAGTATGTTCAGCTCCTCAAACCCAATTATTTTAAATCTGTTTCTTCTAATGTAAAGTTGTTGTCTTCCGCAAACTTCTCTAATTCACTCTGACTTTTTTCGCTCATTTTTTCTGCTTCCTCAAGCATTGTATACGACTTTTCATCTAATTCTACATCTTGTTCTTCTATTGCAGTTAAACTTAATTTCATTGCTTCTGCTCTAGTCTTTATATTTTTCACAAAAAGATCTTGTGATTTCTTTAAATCGTCTAATTCATTCAAGCTTATTCCTTCAGCTTCTTTTGCCAATGCTTCATAATCGGCAATTGTGTTCTCTAGTTCTTCTTTCGCAGTAGGGTCTTGTAACATTTTTTCAAAGTCAGTTTCCACTTTTTTAGATAATTCCATATCTTTCTTTATAAGTTTATTGCGATCATCCAAATACGTATTAAAATCATCTTCGATCAACATGTTACAACCACCTAAAACGATTACACTTAGCGCTACTACCATCACCAATAACTTTTTCATATTTTCTTTCACCTCATGGATAATTTTGGAGTCTATTTCTTGATACCCTTTATCCACAAGTTATTAAACCAAAGTTTTACATTTTTATAAAACTTTGGTCATAGGTTATTCGTTTGATAACTGATTATAGCTCTATCCAAAAATTCTAAGACTTCGCTGCTAACAGGATATAAATTCAATGATTGTGATGAAGTTTCTGATTTTCTAGCGGTCCAGAATTTTTCCTCTAACTCGGTGTCTCCCTGAAACATTTCATGCGATAAGAGTAATACATCTGAAGCGATCAATTGACCATCGTCGGACGATGGTTCTCTTTTGTTTTGCAAACAGATCTCTATTCGTTTTATGATGTTCACCCATTTTGCTGTACTTGCATCCTCAAGTTTTGGGAGGGAGGTTTGAAGCATCTGTCTCTCATTATCAGAGAAGAACTTTTCCCAGGTTTGATTTCTCTCAGCGATCTTTGTATCTTCATTTGCTTGAACGAGGGAAAGGATATGCTCCCAATCCAACTCTCCCTGAAGCTCTAGGATATGTAGGAGTGTATTTATTTTTTCAGACGCTGATTGAAGCTGATTCAGCTGAGTCTGAACATCTTTTTTCTGAGCTACAAGAATATCTTTTATCGTTACTTCACCTATTATTTTTTTAATTTCTGTTAAAGGTAGAGACAAAGATTTCAAGAGTGTAATCTTTTCTAATAGTTGAAGATCTTCCTTCGTATACATTCTTGTGCCGCTATCACTCTTTATACTCGGTAAAAGTAGACCAATTTGGTCATAATACCGCAGAGTCCTTACGGAAACGCCATATTGCTTTGAAACCTCTCCTGTTGAAAATAGGTTCATTATTTTTTCTCCTTTTTCTCTTGCAGGTTACGTTACGTCACCGCTTACAATTAACATATTATAACAAGTTAATCAGGAGGAACAATAAGATGAACGTTACAACAGAGAGAAAATGGAACATTCGTGAACTTATACTATTATTAAGTCTTTGTTTAGTTGGTGTACCCATTCTTTTGGAGAACATCCTATACGATCAGTTGATACATTTGTTAGATAACACTTTATACGCGGGGACGTTAACTGGTTTTTTCATGGCGATCGTTTTTACAACAGGTGTGTATTGGATCGCATTAAAACCAAATCAGTTAGGTTGGCATGCAGTTGGTCTTAATCCACTTAGAAAAAATATGTGGAAAACGATATTGCTATGGACGATCCTTCTCATTTTCATAAGTATTGCCCTTGTCATAGTAATGGATGTGCTTTCAATAGGAACAAATAATGCTAAAACAGACAGTCTAAAATCTGACCTTACACCCTTTACATTTCTGATAGGCTTTTTATCAGCAGCAGTTGTTTCCCCTATTTATGAAGAGATTTTTTACCGGGGTTTTTTGTATACGTGGTTCAGAAGATGGGGTATTAGAAAAGCAATGATTTTCAGCTCGTTCATTTTCATGATCGTTCATATCCCTACGTATAATACGCTGCCTGTAAACTTTGCTTCTGGCCTGGTTTTTTGCTGGGTGTATGAGAAGACAGGCTCTATTATTCCAGCGATTATCATTCATGGTATTGTAAATGGAATTGGAATCTCATTGTCTGTTCTAGCGTGATATTTTAAAATCAAACAAAAAAAGCGAAGATTCCCTAAGATCTTCGCTTTTTTCATGTATGGCTTCTTTTATTTTGGATTCAACGACGTTAATTCAAATTCAGGCTTGCGTTTCTCTTGATCTGCTACTGATTGTTCTTTAAGCACGTATCGTGATACTGGCATATCTAAAGGCTTTATCGTTTGCTGGTTATGATTGGTCATAGTAAGCATAACTCATCCCTCCTTACCAGGTTTTAACTTCTATTTACCCTGGATGTTATATCAAGAAACCTTTTTCTACAAAAATAGTGCGACAGTCCTCATTATTTGTCTAAAACATGACTATAGGAGTAGAATACATACTATGAAAAGCATCGGGCTATGCTACCGATTGTGAAAGGATGAATCATCTTGAAATTTGGAGTTATTGGAACAAATTGGATCACAGAGAGCTTTATTGCTGCTGCAAGAGAAGTAAATGGTTTTACACTGAATGCTGTCTATTCACGTACAGAAGAAAAAGCAAAAGAATTTGCTGAGAAGCATGGTGCAATCCATACGTTTACTGATTTAGAAAAGATGGCTGCTAGTAATGAAATTGACGCGGTGTATATTGCTAGCCCAAACTCATTTCACGCAGAGTATGCGATAACACTCATGAACCATGGCAAACATATAATCTGTGAAAAGCCTATTGCATCGAATGCAAAAGAAGTAGAAAAAATGATAGCTGTTGCTAAGGAAAACAATGTGTTGCTCATGGAAGCTATGCGTTCAACCGTGATGCCGAACTTTAGAAGCATTCAAGAGAACCTTCATAAGATCGGTAAAGTTCGCCGTTATTTTGCAAACTCCTGTCAGTACTCATCTCGTTATGATAAGTATAAGGAAGGCACGATCCTTAACGCTTTTAAACCGGAGTTCTCAAATGGTTCATTGATGGATATCGGAATTTATTGTTTATACCCGATGGTCGTTCTTTTTGGAGAGCCTCGCGAGGTTAAAGCAAACGCCTACCTGCTCGAATCTGGCGTAGATGGTGAAGGAAGTATTCTTTTAAACTATGGAGAGAGTGAAGCAGTTGTGATGTACTCTAAGATCTCTAACTCTTACGTCCCGTCAGAAATCCAAGGTGAAAACGGAAGTATTCTGATCGATCATATACAGGATATGACAAACATCGAGATTCGATATCGAGATGGTCGTACAGAGAACATCACAGTTGAACAAGATAAACCGAAGATGTATTACGAAGCGAAAGAGTTTATCGATCTGATCGAACGTGGTGAACTTGAGTCTAAAGTGAATTCACATGCAAATTCACTAACTGTGATGAAGATTATGGACGAAGCCCGCAAGCAAGTGGGGTTGATTTATCCAGCAGATAATAAAAACGATTAATAGGCGAGAACTATAATAACTAACGAATAGATTATAATCTGGTCGTTTTTATACAACCTTATTTAATTTAAGAAACCTTTATAATGGTCGTAGCATTTGTATGCCTAAGTATTCTTTAAAATTTTCACCTTCACACGCTAAGTTATTTTTGTATCAAGGGTGCTTAGATGTAAGCAGGATGAGTGAATGGAACACCTTTTGGATATGCTTTACGCAACTGCTTACAGTTTTGATCGAATTTTGCTTTAGAAGGTAGTGCGTGTAATGGGGCAAGGTTTCGGCTAACTAGAAGAAGTTGAACTTGAGCCAGACAAACTTGGTGGCTTAATCACAATAGCTGTAGATTTCTGTTCTTCCGGATATGAATCCCTTTTGTTGTTCCGTTAACGCCAAATGCCCACAAATCCGAATTAAGCCCGGATCAAATAGATCCGAGCTTTTTTTGATTCAGTTCTTCTTCTCCAACAAACGATATTTGTAATACTTCATAAACCCAACAAAAATTAAAATGGAGCCAACGATATTCGTGATAACGCGAATACTGTGAATCAAGACAAACTCTTTCGCTGTTTCTTTTAAGAACGCTACTGAATGAACGTCTGTTCCTTCGATAAACATAATTTCGTTACGTGGCCATTCAAATACAATTGAAATAGCACCTTCAATCACGATCATCATCATGCTCCAAAAAATCCATTTTCTTGCCGGTTTTACTTTCCATCCTAAAAATAAAGCCAGGATTCCTGTTGAGATACTTGCCATGCCGATCGGAGGAAAATACGTGTGCGGGCTTGCTACTTCCATAAATTCCATAGCCGTTTCAAGTGATTTTGGTACATTATAAAAGATATTAGGATATAACAAAAACGTATTTACGAGCATACTTCCTAACATGATCCACTGCACCCAAAGATGAGATAATATCGATACAAACGTAATGTTTTTCTTCATGAATGATAACCCCTTTTGGTAAATGTTTTGTGTTCAACCTTCTTACTGGAGTTATCATAAACAGGAAAACTAAAGTTTTTATTAGCTAATTCTTAAGAATTTCTTAAATCCATCCATAAAGAAATGCAGCCTTAGCTGCACAAATACTATCATCTTGAACTTGTTTCTACGTCGAAAATCATCGCGCAAACAAGTTATCGATGAAGGGTCAAGAATATCTTCATTTCTACATGCCATTTCTGAATCGGTATCCCACTCCCCAAACGGTCTCGATATATTGTGGCTTGGCTGGATTTTCTTCGATTTTCTCTCTTAGCTTTCTTATGTGAACAGTTACCGTCGACGTATCTCCCATCGATTCAAGTCCCCATATTTGGTCAAATAGGTGCTCTTTACTAAAGACGATGTTTGGGTTGGTCACAAGGAATTTTAGCAGGTCGAATTCTTTTACAGCTAATTTTTTCTCAATCCCATAAATAAGAACCTGTCGGGAATTCAAATGGATTTCTAGACCTTTTATTATAATAATGTCCTGTTTCTCATCAAGTTTGGTGAGACGCTTGTAACGTGAGATGTGGGCTTTCACCCTGGCTACCAAATCATTGGTGTTAAAGGGCTTAACGATATAGTCATCTGCTCCACGGTCAAAGCCACGCATTTTATCAATATCGGTTTTTCTTGCGGTTACCATTAAGATCGGAATCTCCAATTTTTCACGTAACTGGGTGCAAAGTTCGAAACCATCTACACCTGGCAGCATGAGATCAAGTAAGATCAGATCATAAGATCCTTCAAGAGCCATTCTTAATCCTTCATCACCTGTTTCGGCAATGTCGCTCTCGATTCCGTTGAATTTCAGGTAATCCTGTTCCAGCTTCGCGATGCTCGTTTCGTCTTCAATGATTAATACGTTTGGCATTGCTGTTCCCTTCTTTTCGTTTTTTTAAAGTAAAATAGATAGAAGTACCTTTTCCTTCTTCGCTTTCAGCCCAAATATCTCCACCATGTCCTTCAACAAGTTTCTTCACAATAGCCAGTCCTAAACCACTTCCACCCGTTGCTTTGTTCCGAGATGGATCTGAGCGGTAAAAGCTTTCAAAAATGCGAGGCAAAGATTCTTTAGGTATCCCTTTACCATTATCCTCAATTTTCACAAGTACAGTATCGGAATCATACTGAAGGTAAACTGAAATCTTTCTCTCTTTTTTGTCACTATACTTCAAGCTATTTTGTAAAATATTATCAATGATTCTACCTAAACTTAGCCGATCAGCCATGACCGAATTGTTCTCACTCGTCTCTGATTGAAACGTGAACTCTACATCTTTAAAGTAAGGGTCGTATTGAAGTTCCTGAAGATAATCTGCTAAAAAGTTATCTAATGAAACCGGTTCAAATTGAAATGAAAATTGTTCAAAATCTAATTTTGAATATAGAAAAAGCTCATTTATGAGGTGATCCATATCCTCCGCTTTTTGATAAGCGGTCTTTAAGTACATTTGTTTCGTCTTTGGGTTATCTGGGATTCCATCTAATACACCATTTATGTAACCTTTTATTGATGTGAGCGGAGTTTTCAAATCATGTGAGATACTCGCAACAAATTCTTTTCGGTTATTCTCGTAAAGGTCTCTTTCCTCTCTTGCTTTTTTCAGCTGAAGTCTCATACTCTCAAACGTTTCAGATAGTTTTCCCAGCTCATCTTTATTTACGGATACAATCTCATGATCTAAATTTCCATTGCTTATTTCTTCTGCCGCTTTTGTAAGAATACGAATCGGCTTAAGTATCGTTTTTGAAACCATATAGGTAAGGATTCCGTTCGTTAGGATCAGAATAAAAAGAAGTCCAATGAACCTTAAGCTCATAAACCATTGTGAGTCCTTTTTAACAGGTGTGCCATTCATCCCCGAAAAGATAAGGGTTGCGATTACAAGTTCAAGCAATAGAAATAACACGATCGGAAAAACGATCATAGCAACATTTGAGGCGATAAGGCGTTTCTTTATAGACATGACTTCCTCCTGTTGAACACTAAACGTACAGTCCAAATAATTTGAAGAATCACTCCTATTATATAACCAAAATATACAAAATCATGAGTGATTCAAAAAACATTAGAGTTTTTGAATAGAAATATTGTCAATCCGAAATCAAACCACGTGTAAAATATACAGTTTCCTTTTATACTATGATAGACATGAACCAAATGGAGGGATTTACGATGTTGCACATTGAAATGTGGACAGACTTTGCTTGACCATTCTGCTATATTGGCAAAAAGCGTCTGGAGGACGCTATTAAAAAGATTAATCATCCTGTTGAAGTAACGTATCGCTGCTTTGAACTGGATCCAACGATGGAACGTGACGTTAACGAAAACATCTATGAAAAACTATCTAAAAAATATGGCATGAGTATAGATGCTGCTAAAGCAAACACGCAAAACGTGATACAAATGGCGAAGGAATCTGGACTAGAGTATCACATGGATACGATGATTTTAACCAATACCTTTGATGCTCACCGTTTGACGATGTACGCTAAAAAAGAAGGTAAGATGCAGGAGATGACAGAACGCATTTTATACGCCTTCTTTACAGAATCCAAACATATTGGGAATCATGAAACATTAGCAGATCTTGCCGAAGATGTTGGTTTAAATAGAGAAGCTGTATTACAGATGCTTTCAAGTGATGAGATGGCAGATGAGGTTAGAGCTGATGAAGAAACAGCTAAAGCTTATGGAGTAACAGGCGTACCCTTCTATCTCATCGACAAAAAATATGCGCTTACTGGTGCACAGCCTACTGATGTTTTTGTGCAAGCACTAAATAAGATCATATCTGAAAACAAAATCACTTTTCTAAACAATGACGATGGAATGAGCTGTGACGATGATGGCTGTGAAATTCCTGAGAAATAGCAGACATATATTAAGGCAAATCGCATAAAGAAAAACGCAGAGGTATTAGCATCCTCTGCGTTTTTTTAACTATAGCCATAATTCCAAAATTTATTTATATAAATCTCTTTAAATAGTCGCCAAATATTTTGTTCATAACTTTGGGCGTGTTTTCTAAATAAACATTAATCTGTTCCTTGTTTGATTCGAATTTATCAGAGTTTCTTTCATCTGTTGGAAAATCAGATATTCCTTTAAGAATAATACATTCAACATCATTCTTTTTGCAGATAAAAGCAATTGCACTCGCTTCTGTATCGGCGATTGTTATTTGATTTTCTTTAAGCTCTAAATAATCCTTCCACATAACGACTGCTTTATCAGCTGTGCCAATTGTTCCAGTGTTAAAATCATTTCCGTATTTCGATAGATCAATATCAACGATGAAGGATTGCTTTATAAAAGGCTCGACTTCTTTTACTGTACAATCATATTGAACGGCTTTATCGGGTACGAAAATATCTAAATTAGTGAACGTATCATCTATTCCTGCACATGTTCCAGCTACGATTACCTTCGTTAAGTTAAATTTTGAAATCATATACTGATTACCACCAACACCATTTACTTTTCTTACACCGGTACTGTAAAAAACAAGTTCAGAATCATTCATTATTCTCATGAAATACTCTCCATAAGGATAATTGAAACATTCATCCTTTTTTATGCTGAAATATTCTAAGGTCGCTTCATATTCCCACTTTGTTGCTATACTTATTCCTATCATCAAACTTATCCCCTAAAACGATTAATATTGTTAATTCCTTTACATCTGAACCACAATAAAGATTTACACGCTTCTCTCGACCTTCAATTCAAAATTAGGTTTTGTCACATATTCCTTATAGATTACTTTTCCTGCATTGTTTAAATAATCACTATAGCGAGTCAGATAAGCTTCACCCGTTAACATACCTAATACATCGTCTTTTGGCACCCAACGGCTATCTGTCGTTTCATCTGACACCGTTAGTTCCCCGCCAATCGGCTTACATACAAAATCAAACATAACTTTCGTTGGAACGTTCGTGACTCCATCATGCCACTTATATTGAGCTGTGTTCGAGTATACTCCAGATAAATGTGAAACGGTAATATCAATACCGCTCTCTTCCTTTGTTTCACGAACCAAAGCGTCAATTAAGTTTTCTCCTTCTTCCACCTGACCTCCAGGAAAAACCCAGCCATTATGTATGGTTTTAACTAACAACACATTCCCTTTACCATCTTCCACATAACCTGCCACTGCTACAATATGAGTTGGCATTATCATTTTTGAAAACCTCCAATAGAATAGGTTAATATATCCTACTCCATCATAAGGAGAATTAGAAGATATTCCCATGATCGATTGGTGATAGGTTGATGATAGATTCACTACTTTTCTAAGGCTTATTTATACTTTCTCAAAGCTTCATATAAAAATTCTTTTTGGTAGCCGCTTTTCTCATGGATCATGTTCACCCAATGTTCGATTGAATCTGTTTGATCACCATCATGTAAGCCTTCATTCGTACTTAAAAAGCTTTCCCAATTAAAGAACTCCCAGTGCGCAGTCTCATTCTTATAAGGCACTCTGCATTCAAAGAGAGGTTTTGGATAAACGTGATTCTGCGAGTACTCTGCTCCTTGTAAGAAGACATTCCTCTCAATCGGAGTTAAATCAAATAATTGGTTTGAGATCTTGCCATTTGGTCTATGATAAAGGATCTCGATATGATTTTGATCCCTTGTTTGAATCTGGATTTCAGCTGCAGGAAAAAATCCCTTCAACTTTTCATTCGAATAATCTTCATTATTGGTTTCAACGAGGATGGGTTGCAGCCACTGATCGCCTAAATCACACAGATATCGATTACCCTTTTCATCTAACGCCACAACCGCAACATGTGCTTCATCTGTATGAAACATAGAGCCGATTGGAAAGGCTGTTATTCCATCATTTTTGAATTCATCTAACAACCAGAGTGCAAGATCAAAACAGTTGCCCGTATTTCCAAATTGCATTCTATGTTCTTTCATCAACGAGACGTCTCTTTGTTTCTTCGTCGTACCTTTATGGAAGTACCAAGCCTTCGTTAAGGTTTCCATAGGAAAAGAATCGAACTTCTTCCACGTTTTAAGAATAGGATGTGATGAATACACCTAAAATCCCCCCTAACACTCATACTATATATTTACAGTTAAGTATATCATCGTCTAACTTTTTAAGGAGGATATGAGATGGAAAGCGTAATTATTGTCAGTGAACTTTTCTTATTAACCTCATTTGGACTTATTCTCTTTCTAAGAAAACGCACATCTAAAAATGTAATTTCTACTATACTTCTCTATGTAATTAGTGCATTGCCACTTATTATTGCAGGTTTGAATACTCCTCAAAGCAACCTTAGCACACCTTTAGCGCTCGGACTTTCGTTGATTTACACATGGCTTGTCGTAGGGATCTCTATGCTTTTCTGCATCGTACTATTGTTGAAAACAAAATGAGAGACATAATAAAAAGAGCTCCGACTTTTTTCGAAGCTCTTATCATTTATAGCCTTGTTGTTCTATAGCTTCCCAACACACGTACATCATGTCCGAATGCTTCTAGAATCGTAATAGCTTTGTTCATTTTCTCTTCATGAAGACCATTTTGAGCTTCTACAAAAAAATGATACGTCCCAAGCTGCTTTTTCGTAGGTCTTGATTCAATCCACGTTAAGTTGATAGATAGCGCTGTAAATACGTTCAAGATGGATGAAAGGACACCAGAATAATCTGATGTTGGCGAAATCAACAACATCGTTTTTGAGTTTTTGGGGTGAATTTCCGCATTCTCTTTGCTGATCACAACAAAACGAGTATGATTATTGCTGTTGTCTTGAATTCCACTTTTGACGATTTCAAGATCAAAGACCTCGGCAGCATATTTGGATGCAATGGCCGCAACATCTTTTCTTTCTTGATTGTTAACAGCTTGTGCAGCTGCAGAAGTGCTATCGTAATGCTTACTTTTCACTTTTGCTTCTCGAATAAAATCTCGACACTGAGCGAGAGCAGGAACGATTGACCATACTTCCCGTATCTCTTCTAAATGAGCTCCCTTTAATGCAAGTAGGTGTAAGGAGACTGGGAAAATAATTTCTGCTTCCACAAAGAGATCATGTCTCAACAAGCCGTCAGCCGTAATATTGATCGTACCTTCAATTGAATTTTCGATCGGTACGATTCCTTTATCTGCTATACCCTCTTCAACGGCTTCAAGTACATCTACAATAGAATCACTTTTATACCATTCATTTTCGTGATCTGCAAAATAACGAAAGGCAGCTTCTTCCGAGAAACTTCCCTGTGGACCTAGATATGCTACTTTCATGACTGTGATAACGCCTGCCTTTAGTTTTTCATATCAGTATACAACGATTAAGGACGTACACCAACCTTTTTTCACTAAAAGTATTGGCTTATTTGACTTCAACGACGATACTGTCGAACCTTTCCCCACCAAAATATGTGTCTAGTCGATAAATCCCAGAGTTACTGAATTTCATATTTACCGGAATAGAATGAATGGATCCCACTTTTTCTATAGGACTCAAAGGACTGTCTTCTTGAAATTTGTATGACCAAACCATTCCCGAATTTTGAACAAGAACTCTTTCATGTTCCCCACTGTCCTTGTTCGTAGCCATTATCTTAAAGTCACCTCTTGTTAATATTTCTATTTCATTATGACTTCCAAAGAAATGCCATAGAAACTTATCTGTTTTCCCAGCTATGAATGGCGGACCAGCTATTCCGATTTTATCTTTTTTTCCTACTAAGACTTCAAAGGTAGGTGTTGCAAATTCGGTTGAAAGTTTCCAATTTTCATCACTTCCCTGAAGGAGTTTACCGTCATTATAGATCTTAAATGAATAAGCTAACTCAGCTGCCGTATCTCCATTAAAAAAAGGTGTGTAAAAGTAAACATGATAATTCAACTTACTATGTGGTGACTTAAAGTAATAATGGTGAATTTGTACAACATTCATCGTTTTTTGATGATCTAGACCATATGTTCCTGAGTACCGAAACCCCTCTAAATCTTGGCTAACAAATGGATTTTGAGTTTGAATACTTTTCATTTTTTCATCTTCTGTTAACGGCTCAATTCCACCAACTTTTTTTCCGTCAGCCATAAAGAACACAGACCCATCTTTGTTTCTTTTCATAATAAAATCATCACTGTTCTTCATTTTAAAAGATTCATCCCCATGCAAGAATATCCCGGACCCTGTAGTATATTTCACAGTATTTTCGTTAGTTTGATTCATTGCAAAGTAACTTCCACTTACCAGAAATAGAAGCAGAACGATCATGCTTAAGAGTGGTTTATAAAAACGAAAAATAAAAGTTGATGATGTATTTTCAGAAGACAACTGGTTTAACTCGTTTTCTATAGATTGTAGCTGATTGCTATTCATCTTATATGATTTAAAATTTTTAAGTTCCATGATAACTTCTTCATCGGTTAATCGCGTCAATATAATCACTCCACTTTTCAGACGTAAGCTTTTTCTTTAAAGATTGAACTGAGCGATAATAAGTAAGATTCACTTTGTCTATTTTCCATTTCAAAATGTGAGACGTTTCTTCAGGGGTAAAATCTAAAATACCCCTTAAAATGACGACATCTCTATAGGAAGCCTTCAACTCAGTAATCGCTTCATATAACTCCTTTTTTCGTTCGTCCTCCAACACCCAGTCGTGAGGAAGTTTACTTTTTTCAGAAAAAATACTTTTTAGTTGATTCACAAGAGCATATTGTCGTTTTGTTTTCCGAATGTGATCAATCGCAATATTCCTTGCAATAGAAATAAGCCATGTTTTCGGATCAGCACGTTGTTCAAATTGATCGATATATTTAAAACCTTTAACAAATGCTTCTTGAACCATATCTTCAACATCTTTTGTGCCTAAATAATAAATGAGAAAGTTATAAATATCATTGTGATACAAAGTAAACCACTGTTTAATTCGTTCTTCCTTTTTCATCGCTTCACTCCCTCTTCTAGAGCCTCTCATGTATTAGACGTTTAAATAGGAAACTCCTTTCACTAAGACAGAACATTTTCAACCCAACGTTCAAATTTTTATTTTTTTGTACTGTTGTACAAGCCATTTTCACCAAAAACCATATATTGAAACAGAGGGGAGGTGATTACTTGGCTAAATTTCTTGATTTAAGAACAAGTCAAAATGCAAGTTATTCTAACTCAATTGCCCAACCTATTACTGTAGCAGGTGCTCCACAATTATTTGGAAGAATTGGTCTAGGTACTGTTGGTGCTGGCCCCAATATCAGAGTTCTCTTACAAGGTGCCGTTTCATTACAGCTTCCTCTACTTCCCGCTGTTACAACCATTACGATTCAAGTCGTAAGAGGTACAAGCCCTAACTCTCCTCTAGTTTATTCCGCGAGTGAAAATATGGACCTAAACATCTTAGGGCCACAAACTTTTGCATTTAACGCTCTTGACTTTAACCCTCCTGCAGATATTCAACAAACATATTCAGCTTATATTTCAGTAAGTTTAGTGGGCGTTGTCCGTGTAGGACCTGAAAGCTTCTCAGGGGTTGCAGTAAGCGATTAACGATATAGAAACAACCTTCTTTGCGAAGGTTGTTTTTTTACAAGAATTATTGAAACAAAGAGGTGACCAAATGAGATTACAGGACATAAAGAAATCTTACAATGCCGTAATCACTCTTCGCAGTGAATGCGGTCCTGGTATGCATCTTAGAAGACAGTCGTTAAGACAAACTGCTTTCCCTTTAGATTGGGTTTGCTCTCACTCTTTAGCTGGAATTAATGAGCTTCTAAGGACCAAATTCAAAAGATTCATTCTTATAAACCTGATTTTGTGTTAGATGATCAAGGAGTTACTACATGTTCTCATTCCCACTTCATCAACGATCTTAAATATAACGTTATATCTGTACATGATTTCCCAATCGTTACAGGACAGCATTGGATGTTAAACTATCTAAGCTTTAAACGTACCATCAAGCAACGGGTGCAGAGGATGTACGAGTGGTTTAGAAAGAGCTCTTCCCTATTATTTATTAGATGGTCTGTTATTGATATCGATGAAGATCAACTGAAAAAAGAAACCGCTGAATTAGAGATGGTATTATCTAATTTTGTAAAAGGTAATTTCACCATTCTAATGATTTATCCTACTGATAAGGTAGAGGAACTTACAGAAGTAGATTGGGGTATGAAACATGTATGTGTTATTTATGTACCTGTAAGAACAGACCCTATTACAGATAATGATACTTGGGATTACTTATTACATGGTATCTCAATAGAAGATTAATCGAACATTACCGGGATGCCAATTAAATTTCAGACATCTGCCAGCACTTATTAGATGTTTTTCTTATTATATTTATAAAATGTAATAAAAAGTTTACAGCAGAAGGTTTCCTAGTGAATCATCCTGTGCTACGCTCTTATATAGGATAATATAACTAGATTAGGATGTTTTAAAAGATGTGTGATGAACAAATCGCGATAAAAATTATAAAAAAATTAGGCCTCTTATTTGAAGAATATAAATGCTGCAAATGTGAAAAGCACAAGAAAAAGTTGGTACGTGACATTCAGCTGTTGGGTGAAAAACTAGAAGAAATTTAAGACTGATCAACAAGAGAAGCTCAACATTTATACAAGTTGAGTTTTTTTGTCTTTTTAAACTAAAAAAGCCGTCCAAATCATCTGGACGGCTTTTTTGTGTTACTCGTTTGTTTCACTTTTAGGTTTTTCTTCTTCTTTAATGTTGTAATCGTACTTAGAAGGATCAACTGGCTTGAACCCTTTTACTTTATGGAATCGTAATAAGTCTCCATAAACGGTTCGGTCAGATAGGTCCAACTTCGTCTCTGCTTCTTTTTCGAGGGCTTTAATTTCTTTTGTTTCCTTTACAGGCTCCCCTGTTTTAGAGTCGTAATATTTACCATCAATTCCTGTTACAGTAGGCGAAACAAAATCACCATTACGCAACGGTAGTACTTGGTCATGATTTTTAGATAACAGATCAGTACCGAATTGAATGTACTCTTTTGTATCCATTCCTAACAAATGCATAAGCGTTGGACGAATATCGATCTGACCTCCAACTTTATCAATGGTTCCACCCTTTAATCCTGGTGCATGAATGAACAATGGTACCTTTTGAAGTTGTGTGTTCTCAAAAGGTGTGATTTCTTTTCCGAGTACTTTTGCCATTGATTTATTACGCGTTTCAGCGATTCCATAATGGTCACCATACATAACGACCATCGTATTATCGTATAGTCCAGCCTCTTTTAAGTCAGTAAAGAACTGTTGAAGAGCTTCGTCCATATATCTTGCCGTTTGGAAATAACGGTCTACCGTTCCATCTCCTGTTGTGTGAGGCTCGATTGTAGCTTCCTCTTCTGTAATCGGATATGGGAAATGGTTTGATAGTGTAATGAATTTAGAGTAGAACGGCTGTTTTAACGATTTCAGCATCGGCATAGATTCTTCAAAGAACGGTTTATCTTTTAGACCATAGTTTTCTACGTCTTCTTCGTTCATATCATAATGTTCTGCATCAAAGAACTTTTGATAACCAAAGCGCTTATAGATCACATCTCGATTCCAGAACGACTTGTAGTTACCATGGAACACAGCTGTCGAATAGCCTTGTTGTTCCATAATGGCTGGTGCAGCTTGATAAGTGTTCTCACCTTTTGTAGTAAACGCTGTTCCTTGCGGTAATCCATATAACGAGTTCTCGATCATAAACTCAGCATCAGCTGTTTTACCTTGTGATGTTTGATGATAAAAATTGTTAAAATACAACGTGTTTTTATCTTGTGTTAACGAGTTTAAGAAAGGTGTTACTTCTTGTCCGTTCAATTTGTAATTAATCGCAAAATTTTGCAGCGACTCTAAGTGAAGATAGATAACGTTCATGCCTTTTGCTTTTCCGAAATATTCAGGATTCGGTTCAGCATAATTAGCCTTCACATAGTTCTCCACTTCTGTAACATCATCTGTATCTGCAAGTGCACGCTGAGCAGATGATTTCGAGCTTAATACCGCGTCATAGAGCGTGTAGTTATACATTCCTAAATATTTTACAATATAGTTTCGGTCAAACGTTCTAGTCAACAGTTGCGGACGATCCATTTCAGCTAACAACAAGTTTGCAGATAATGCAATTACTGCAGCTAGACCAACCGTTAAGATACTTTTTCGTTTTACTCTGATTGGTTCTGGATTAATTTTCTTTGTTAAAACTAATACTAACAGTACAACGATATCTAGAAAGAACAGTATGTCATACGGATTGAAAAGTGCTCCAATACTGTTTCCGATCGTTCCAGCATTTTTTGTCTGTGTTAAAGTTGGCAGCGTGATAAAATCTGTGAAAAAACGGTAATAAAGCATATTTGCAAATAACATTAAGGTCATTGCCGTATTGATGATAATCATCCAAACGTATGATTTTCTACCTTTTGCAAACAAGGCAAATCCTACAAATAAGAGTGCTGAGCCAATTGGGTTGATAAACAGGATGAATTCTTGAAATCCACCTTCGACTCCCAGATTAAATTCCATTTTATAAGCGGCATAAGATTTAATCCAAACTAAAACAACTGTAAGCAGGAAAAATCCCATATGTTTGTTCAATATTTGTTTTTGGTTAATCATTCTCTCACCTCTAAAGTTTCGGTAACCAATCTATCATTCTAGTTTAATTTCAGTTCTTTTTCAATACGATCGTGGAAAACAATATAAAAAATAGTACATCTTATTAACTAAAAAGTCAACGAAACATACCTTCCTCTTTTTCCATGGGATATTATGGATATCAGAAAAAGCTACTCTTCTGAGCAGCTTTTTATCTATATGTTCTTCATTTATTTTTATGTGATCATGTCCCACAAAATGTTCGGTACGGTCCTTCTGTTTCAGGTGGTAGTTGCGTGTATTCTTCTTGATCTGGTAAATAATCGTAAGGCATAGATAAGACATGATGAAGTCTTTCCAGTACGCTGTAATCACCATTTTCAGCTGCTTGAATAGCCTCTTCAACTCTATGATTTCTTGGAATGATGGATGGATTATTGTTTCGCATCAACTGCAATGTTTCTTCCTTGGACTTTGGTTGTCTCGTTTTTCTTTCTTCCCACTTTTGATGCCAAGTCTTAAAATCTTCCGCTTCAAAAAGATCCGAACAATCTTTGTTGCCAAGCGTTAAGGAACGGAATGTATTCGTATAGTCTGCTTTATGATGAGCCATGAGTGAAAGTAATTCTTCTATAAGAGATTGATCTTCTTTCTCTTCATTATATAGTCCAAGCTTTGATCGCATTCCTCTAAAATAGTTAGCATGATACAGATCAGAAAATCCATATAAAACTTCTTGTGCCAATTCAACTGCCTTTTCTTGTTCATCGTGTAAGAATGGCAATAATGTTTCAGCAAATCGGGCTAGATTCCAACCGGCAATTCGGGGCTGGTTAGCGTATGCATAACGGCCCTCTCTATCAATTGAACTGAAAACAGTCAGTGGATCATATTTGTCCATGAATGCACATGGGCCATAATCGATCGTTTCTCCGCTGATGGCCATGTTGTCGGTGTTCATAACGCCGTGGATGAAACCAACGAGCTGCCACTTCGAAATTAAGTACGCTTGTTGTTCGATCACTTTTTTGAGGAGATTCAAATATTGATTTTCATCACTTTCCACTTCAGGATAATGACGCTTTATACTATAATCTGCTAACTCTTTCAATTCATCGAGTGTTCCCCATTTTGAAGCAAACTCAAACGTACCTACTCGTAGATGGCTTGCCGCTACCCGCGTCATGATAGCCCCTGGAAGAGTGTTTTCACGCATGATCGATTCACCTGTCGTTACAACTGCCAGACTTCGAGTCGTTGGAATTCCTAGAGCGTGCATCGCTTCACTCACAATATATTCACGAAGCATTGGACCAAGAGCTGCCCGTCCGTCTCCTCCTCTAGAATAGGGAGTTCTTCCCGATCCTTTTAGTTGAATGTCATAACGTTTTCCATCAGGAGTGATCTGCTCTCCCACCATTAATGCTCGTCCATCACCTAACATATTAAAATAACCAAACTGATGTCCTGCATATGCTTGTGCTAAGGAAGAACCTCCTTCCGGAAGCATGTTGCCTGCAAATACGTTTACAGCATCTTCATCTCGAAGAAATTCTACGTTCAATCCAAGAGACGAAGCCACCGATTCATTGAGCACAACTAATTTTGGTGAAACTACTGGGTTTGGGTCAATGATTGAGAAAAATTTATCTGGTAGTTCAGCATAACTGTTATCTAAATTCCAGCCTGTTACTTTCGTCATGAGAAGCACACCTTCTTTTATATGATTAAATCCTTGATTTCTAGTTCCACCTTAACATACTAGACCTGTCCTTGTTTGTTATCTGTATATTAATCACATTAAAAAGTAATTAATCATAAGAAAACTCGGAAAAATTCAATCCGAGTTCTGTCTAAACTATTTTCATTTCTTAGGCACTTAGTTTTTTCATAATAGCTGATGGATTAGAAGTAAACAAAATATAGTTTTGTTTTTCTGTCTCAATAAAGACCCGATCTGTCATACCATACAGGAAACCGATACGGATAGCCTCTTTATCGTCTCCACCATATGTATCGTCTAAACCTACATTAAGAATATCATCGGCAGGAATCTCCACCCTCAATAGCTGCCATCGAATAATAAAGTTGTTATCTATCTTTTTTACACTAACCTCAATCATTGCTCTCCACCCCTATTTTTTGTCTTACTAATATTACGGATTAGTAGATGGAAAGTTTCGGTAATCAGAGTTTAAGCTACAGACCCGGTTTAATTTCCAAATCCACCGTTACGCCATGCTAATCCGACCATCTCCATCAGCAAAAGAGGAACCGCAAGAATGATTGATACAGTTATGGCCAAACCCCGAAAACCGAGGTTCTTGGGAGATCGAAATGCAAAATACATAGCAGTGAGCACTCCTCCCCACACGATCAACCGCCAGTATCCAAAAGCAATGGCATAGGTTTGTATCAGTAAAAAGAACGCGACTGTAGAACCACTTACAAGTAATGAAATCGAACTAAATTTTCCTTTCAAACCAATCCACTCCTAGTAGTCCATCGAATTTGCTGATTTCAACAGATCCTCCATCTTAAAATCAGAACCCATTAACATCATCCCATAATATACATCATCTTTACTCCAACGAATGGATTTAACGTCAGATGATTCAGCTTCAATAATAACCTCAGTTCCATCTTTCAATTTTGTTGTCTTCTTCTCACCTTCATCATTAAAATTTGCGTTTTTATGTTGAAACGTGGTTACATGAAGGACGGAACCTTTTTCATTGCCATAAATAAATTCGGTATGTAAGATATCCCCTTTTGGATCTCCCGCCGGTTCTGCAGCATATGTTAATTGGACGTCTTTTGGCTGAAAAGGAAGTTTTTCTGGAGCTGCCATCTTTTGTTGCACATCTTTTGACAACCGCTCCATCTCTTTCTTCACATTCGGATAATTCATCTTAAGCTTCTCGACAGCTCCTTGATCGCTGCAAGCTGCCAAGATAATTAAAAGTAACAAGCTCAGTATTTTCTTCATACGATCACCTCTTACTTTTCTATATTCTCTTTTTGGAATATAATTCCTGTTTCAGAAGAAGCTGTCCTTTCGAAATATACAAAAAAGCTTAGAGATTATCTCACCCTAAGCCACTTCCTAATTTATCTTAATAATGTTCTATAGAACAAATTCCATCGATATTCTCGTGTTTTTATAACCTAGCCTCTTATACAATTGATAAGCAGCTTCATTCTTTCCAAAGACACTTAATCCAATAGACTCTATTCCTGATTGCTTTAACATACTTTGAAGTATTTCTAACGTTTTCTTCCCGTATCCTTTTCTTCTATGAAGGTCGTCTATGAAAATATGGTACAAATAGGCTTGATTAATCTCCGGCATCAATCCATACCAGAGAATTCCTACTTTTTCATAGGTTTTGGAATCTTGAATGTTGTACAAATACTGACCTTCAGTTAACAAGCCATCTTTCCAAAGATCAGACATCATCATTTCTGATTCTTCTAATGCTGACTGTAACGTTAGGTTGAAGTTCTTAGTGATTTCACAAGCGTAATCTGAAATCATAAATGCCAGATAATCCTGAAATTCTTGTTCGGTTAATGGTTTTAAATGTATCATGTTATCTCTCCATTCTAGTAATGATCAATTAGAAGGAAGTAAACAAAGATTCATTCATAGAAAATTGATTAAATAAAATAAAGAGTTACCTCATGAATAAACACCTTTGTTTACTCGTGAGACCATGTTACACAATTTGTTTGAGACATTCTTATATGCTCCTTTAACTTTCATCATTTTATAAAGTTTATTTTAACATAAAGTTCCAATAAATGATTTAATCCATTATCGAACCGCACGTTACATTGATAATCGCACCTGTTATAGCACTCGCTCGATCAGAAGCAATAAACACCGCTATATCAGCGACTTCTTTTAACTTTGGAAGGCGTCCTAGCACTGTTCCTCCCTCCATATATTCTCTCACCTCAGGAAAGTCTGGTTTCCAAGTATCTGGTATAGCATCTAATCTTAAAGATACGACACGAATGCCTTTTGAACCGAGCTCACCGGCTAAGCTACGTGTGTATCCTTCAATTGCTGCACATGCTGTGGCGAAACCTCCCGTGAAATGATAAGTACGGTCTCTGCCTGATAATGATGAAGATGATGCAGAAAGAGTTAAGATCACTCCCGAATTCTGCTTTATCATATGCTTAGCTGCTGCAGTACTTGTGAGAAAATGAGTTTGGACACCGGTCAAAATGGGAGTCATAAAATCTTCTTGTGCCATTTTGGTGAGTGCCGTTCCTTGAAGATCTCCTCGAATTCCTATTGCGTTAAAGGAAATATCTATCTTTCCAGCATGCTTTACGATTCGATTTAGATGCCCTTCTATTTCATTTTGATTAAGAGCATCTACTTTCGTTACTTTCGCCGTGCCTCCAGCATTTGTTATCTCATTTGCTACAATTTGCAGGGAATCAAGCGATCTTCCGGCTAAAAATACAAAGGCCCCCTCTTCAGCAAAAGCACGTGCAACAGCACCACCTATCGCACCACCCGCTCCATAAACGACTGCGATTTTGTCTTTCAACAACATCTTCAGTCCTCCTTTTTTCATTCTTTCAATCAGTATTGCACTTAAACCAAAGCTTTCATTCTTTTTATCCCTATTTCTTTCGTTCCATAAAAAAGTACATTCTCCTGATTGAAGAATGTACGGTCTGTTTTATATTCGTTTAGAGACTTAACTTTTCTTTCACTTCTTTAATTTGAAGAATATGTCTTTGTTCATGATAGGCCACAAACGGAATCCATTGTTTTAAACTAATATCACCGAAAATAGGATGTGGAAAGCCTTTTGCTTCTAAGTCCTTTTCATCAGCAGTATTCTCGATATCTAGTAAAAGTTGATGAGTTGCAGCCAATTTCATTTTAAGCTCTTCAATAGTTGCAAATTCTGAAGTTGGCACTGCAAATTCTGGAGCATCGACTTTAATATCTCTGTTAATTGTTGCTTCAATCGGCTTCTTGTCTGCGTTTACCACTTTACCATTTTGAAGTTGATGTTTAATGTTTTTAGCAATACCGCCTTCCATTAAATATAAATGTTCTACAATTTGTTTAATAGACCACTCATTCTCTGAAGGTTTTCGATTTAGATTCTCGTCATTTAATCCTTCAACTTCTGTAAACAGATCTTGGCGTATCTTATCATTAATCAGCATTTCTTCATCACCTTTAATGTATATGACTTGTCCTCGTAGTGTAGCATAATCAGCTTTCAAAATTCTCGTTTGAGAACTTTGTCCCATCGTTTATTTCATTGATTCCTAATCATTTCTATAATTGTTTCCGATATAACAATTGGTTCTTTTTGAAATAAATTTTATTATTATAGGAGTCATTTCAATGTCTATCAAAATTCAAACGTATCTGTCCGTGAGCATCTCATTGATCATACTAACCACATCATTATTTCTTAGTATCTTTATCAGTGATAAATCCAGCGAATTATTAGAAAAAGAAATAGGTAATTCCCTAGCTTCTTCAGCTTTTCAACTATCCCACAACCTTGATTCTTTCATGTGGTCCAGATACCAGGAACTTCAAGTTTTAAGTGAACAGGAAGTTCTGAAAGACCCGAGAAGAATAAATGAAGCACAATTTCTGATCGATCAGCTTCAAAATAAAATCCCTTCCTTCTCTTGGGTTGGAATAACGAATCAAAATGGAGTCATTCAAGCTTCAACGAAGAAACTTCTTATCAACCAAGATATATCTGCTCGTCCCGTTTTTCAAAAAGCAACTGAACAGCCTTTTATCGGTGATGTACATGATGCCCTTTTGTTATCCAAACTGATTCCAACCAAGGATGGTTCACCTTTACAATTAGTTGATATCAGTACACCATTAACAGATAAAAACGGCGTTTTCCAAGGTGTGTTAGCCGCCCATCTCAGCTGGGAGTGGTCTAAAGAAGTGGAAGCCGCGATTCTAAAGCCCATAAAAGAGCAAAAAAAAGATGTGGAAGTATACATAATCAGTAAAGAAAACACAGTACTCCTAGGTCATAAAAATGATTTAGGAAAAAAAATCAAGATAAGTGATCTCGATAATAAAGGAAAGAATAACGAGTGGAATTTTGTGCGTTGGCCAGATGGAAAAGAGTATGTAACAGGCTATGCATTTGGCGACGGATATCTGAATTATCCCGGACTAGGCTGGACGGTTGTCATTCGTCAATCAGAACAAGCGGCTTATGCATCCGTCCAATATCTTCAAAAATTTATTTTAGTCTGCGGTATTGTGATTTCTCTACTTATGGCTGTTATTGGATGGTTTATCACAAAGAGAGTTTCTCGTCCTCTTTTTGATTTGGCTATCTCTGCTGACAAGTTGAAAGATGGTGAGATTGTAGAGATTCCTTTGTTACGCGGAATCAAAGATATAGAAGTTCTAAGTTCTTCTTTTAGAAGCTTAATCTCATCATTAAAGCAAACAGAAAAACAGTTAGACAAGATGGAGAACATGGCACATACGGACTTTCTGACAAGTATGCCGAATCGGTTAGCTCTTTTAGAGTACATGAATTCAGTTCGCTTTGATTCTTTTAATGGCAGCTATGGGGTGCTCTATATAGATTTGGATGGTTTTAAATCAATCAATGATACACACGGACATCATGCGGGAGATCTGCTATTAATAGAGGTAGGTAAGCGGATCATTGATTCATTAATAAAGAAGGAACATTTCGCAGCACGTTTAGGTGGAGATGAATTTGTAGTTGTACTACCTATTCAGGAGAATTATTTAAATGAAATAACCGAGATCTCACACTTCCTCATAGACACTCTTAACCGACCATTTCTTATTCAGGAACATTCTATAAAAATTGGGTGCAGCATGGGATCAGCTGAATGGGTAGCTCAGGACGTTTCACCACAAACAATACTTGAATATGCAGATGAGGCACTATACGTTTCAAAGAACACGGGTAAAAATAAGTTGAGTTTCTACCCATTTCGAAAAACATCATAAAATTGCTTCAAATAAAGAAAGCATCCGAATGAAGACATCCGGATGCTTTTTGTACTTATTTACTTTAATTGGCTAATGAAAGGTCCATAATTTCTTGGAGTACGTTGCACAGATAACCATTTTAGAGTAGTGAATTCTTCTAACACCCACTCACCATTAAATCGACCAAGTCCTGAGTCTTTTTCTCCACCAAATGGCATGTGAGGTTCATCGTTAACAGATTGGTCATTGATGTGAATCATACCTGTATGAATGTCATGAGCTATGTCTGTTGCATGTTCAATGTTTTTAGAGTGAACGGCTCCGCTCAGTCCGTACGGATAAGCATTTGCCATCTGAACAACGTCTTCATCCTTTTCAAACGGAATAAGAATAGCTACTGGTCCAAAAATTTCATTCTTCGCTAAAGGCATTTCATTATTAACATCTGTTATCACTGTAGGTTCTAAAACATTTCCGTCGGCATCTCCACCAATACGAATCTTCGCACCCTGTGAAACACTCGCTTCAATATCTTTTAAGATTCGATCAACTTGGTCTCTATTGATTAATGGACCAACGTTCGTATCTTTTTTGGACGGGTCACCAAATTTTAGATTTTTTGCACGTTGAACAAAGGTTTCTGCAAATTCTTCATAAATATCTTGATGAACAAAGATACGATTGATTGCCATACATATTTGCCCTTGGTGATAGAACTTTCCAAACAAGGCTGAATCTACGGCTTGATCAATGTCTGCTTCTTTTAACGCGATAAATACGTTATTACCGCCTAATTCAAGAGCAGATTTCTTTAAGTTCTTACCAGCAAGTTCACCGATGTGTCTGCCGACTTCCGTAGAACCTGTAAACGAGATCAGACGCGGGGTTGGATGTGTGACGATCTCATCTCCAATTTCTGAGCCACGTCCTACGATAACATTAATCAGACCTTTTGGAAGTCCAGCCGCTTCAAAAATACTCGCAAAGATTAATCCACCAGTTACCGGTGTGTCAGTAGCTGGTTTAATAACAACAGCATTTCCAGTCGCGATGGCAGGTGCGATGGATCGAATAGCCAGATGGAACGGGAAATTCCAAGGACTAATAATTCCAATTACACCTAACGGATTACGGTACACTCTATTTTCCTTGCCAGCTGTTTGAGAAGGAAGAATTTTTCCTTCCATTCGATAAGGGTATGTTGTAGATTCTTTTAAGATATTGATAGAAGCTCGAAATTCTGAGATAGCTTTCATATATGTGCTTCCTGATTCTTTGATAATCCAATCAATAATAAGCTCTTCATTCTCTTGCATTACGTCAGCTACTTTTTCTAAAACAGCTCGCTTGTTTTGTGGGAGTTCATTTGCCCATTCAGCTTGAGCAATTCTTGCCGCTTCATAAGCTTCGTCCAAGTCTTCTTTCGTCGCAGCTTGAATCGTAACAAGCTCTTCATCTGTGAATGGATTTGTGTTTTTCATGAAGCTATCACTGCTTCCCTTTCTCCATTCGCCGTTAATAAATATATTTGAAAAATCGGTGTTCATTTTATTCATCTTCAATTCCACTCCTTTTACTTACAAAAGATTAGTTAAGACCTTACTCCTATTTTCAAACGATGTAAATCAATCTGCTTATTACTTTACCCAACTACTCATAGATACTACACATGATTTGTGATTCTTAAGTGTTTTACGGTACGTGTTTTTTATATTTACACGTTCACCGATAAATGGAGTGTAATCACCTACGAATTAATTGTGAGCACCGGTAAACACTTCACTTTCACCGATAAAGTGGAACTTTTCACCTGAGATCAAGACACCTCCACCTGAACATATACTGATCAATGGCGCTGTTGTATTCAGCGACTACATTCTGAACCTAATTCTTAAAGAAAAAGAAAAACCGACACTAGATTGGGTATTATTCGTACCCAAAGTGTCGGTTTCATAAAAATATTTTAAGCTGTAACTGATTTAGTTGATGTTTTGTTTTCTTTTTCAATCTTATTTACTGCTTCAGCACTTGTATCGACGCGTTTGACGAAAAAGGCTAGCACTAAAGCAACGATATTAATTCCGAATGCAACTAAGAATGAGTATTGAATTCCTGACAGAAGAGCCTGCTGTGTTAAAGCAGCGGTTGAGGCTTCGGTAATCGTCGCTGGATCTACTCCGCTCATTAAGCTTTCTGCTTCTGTTTTTGTAACAGTGTTCATAATCGTAACTAGTATCGCTGTACCGATCGAACCGGATACTTGCTGTGCTGTATTATTAACGGCTGTACCGTGCGGATTTAGGCTCGTTGGAAGCTGATTAAGACCATTCGTCATAATCGGCATCATGACCATCGACAATCCAAACATACGCATAGAATAGATCATGATGATATAAGAATAAGACGAATCAGCTTGCAGATGAGCGAGCATATAAGTCGAGACTGCTGTGATAGAAAGTCCGACTACCGCTAAAGCACGCGGTCCGAATTTATCAAAAAGTTTACCAGTAATAGGTGACATGATTCCCATAATGATTGCTC
Source organism: Fictibacillus sp. 18YEL24 (assembly GCF_015903855.1). Lineage (GTDB taxonomy): Bacteria > Bacillota > Bacilli > Bacillales > Fictibacillaceae > Fictibacillus > Fictibacillus phosphorivorans_C. The sequence continues at coordinate 503,614 of NZ_JACZDT010000003.1, read as the reverse complement.
CCGGCAGCATCATCAGTCCAGAATCAAGTGGTGAAATTCCTCGAACGCTTTGCACGTAAGCTGGTGTAAGAATCATGCCAGAGAACATGGCAACCGCATTAACGATCGCAATAACGGATGCAAGTGCAAACATTGGATACTTATACACTCGAATGTTCAACAATGGTTCATCTAACTTTAATTGTCGCATGATGAAGATAACCAATGCAATTCCACCGATAATCAATGTTGATAGAACGACGGTATCTGTCCATCCGTCTGAACTTGCTGTACTACAGCCGTATAGGATTCCTCCAAAACCGATGCTAGACAACACAAGAGAAAGGTAATCCAACGATACATTTTTGTTCTGCTTCATCACGTTCTCAAGCTTCCATACAGCAAATAGTAAGCTGAGGATAGCTAGAGGCAGAATCATTTCAAAAAGGAGACGCCAGTCATAGTATTCTACGATATACCCTGACAATGTTGGTCCGATCGCAGGAGCTGTAATCATGACCAACCCGAAAATCCCCATCGCAATGCCTCGTTTTTCACGTGGAAAACTAACGAGCATGACGTTCATTAAGATTGGTCCCATTACAGATGAACCGACAGCTTGCACCATACGTCCTGTTAATAACACACCAAAGTTAGGTGCAAAGGCTGATAGCGCAGTACCGATTGTAAAGATGACCATTGCTGTAATAAATAACATTCGATTAGAAAATCGAGTGATTAAAAACGCTGAAGCTGGTATTAAAACACCGCTCACAAGCATGAAGCCGGTGACCAGCCATTGAACGGTCGAATAGTCTTTTACATTTAAATCCACCATGATGGTAGGCAATGCTACGTTCAGCAATGAGTTGTTTAAAAAAGCTACGAACGCTCCAACGAACAAGATCGCAAGCATCAAATAGGGCGGTTTTTTATGTTGTAAAGTGGAATCTGTATTCCCCATGTCATTTCTCCTCTTTATAAAATAATTACTTAACTTTATTAAGTTTATACCCTGAGTATAAAAATATCAACACTTTTGTACCTTAAGTCTAAAAACGTTGTGTTTCCAACTGAAGAAATTTATACTAGTCGTAAGGGTTGGACTTAGGAGGAACGCATGAATAACAGAAAAAGAAAAGTCGCTGACACCGCATTAAAGCTTTTTATAGAAAAAGGCATCCAGCATACATCTATACAGGAAATCATAGATAAAGCAAATATTTCAAAAGGTACGTTCTATAACTATTTCTCATCAAAGAGTGACTGTATCGCAGACATATTAGAATTTCTGCGGTATGATGCCAGTCAGCAGCGAATTGCCGTTCAGATCGGTAGGGACACAGGTGATCGGGACGTTTTCATCGAACAAATTGTGATCATTATGCGTTTGAATCAGGAAAGAAACCTTCAGCCACTTTTTGAAGCGATTCTTTCATCCAATGAAGCCGACTTAAAAAAACTCGTTATGCAGCATCGGTTATATGAGATGGAATGGCTTTCTAATCGTTTTATCGAGATCTTAGGGGATGAAGTGCGGGAGCATGTGTTTGAAGCCACTATCCTATTCTTTGGAATGATGCATCATATGTTATTTACGATGCGAATAACGAATACAACTTACTCATTAGAGCATGTCGTTGATACACTTCTCTCTTATATTGAGTTGATCGTACCGAAGATGATGATGAACGAATCTGTTCTCATTCCTCTTTCAGCTATTGATTTACTTCGTACAAATGCAAATAAAAAACAAGTTAAAATAGAGGACATTCTTTCACTTGCTGATCAGCTGCAGCAGGATTATACGTTTAACGAAGAACAGCAAGACCTTTTTGATGCGATCATGAGTGAACTTCAACGTGAGCGTATTCGTAAAATAGTTCTTCAACCATTATTGAAGCCATTTCAAAAAAGTTTTGAAGAATCACCAATTTCTTCTCAAGCGCAAACTTTTACTAACTTGGTATGGTACTTTTTAAGAAACATGAATTGAAGAAAAGGCTGACCGATATCTAGAATCGGGTCAGCCTTTTTATGTTTGCACAAATGACGTACTCTTCTTATAATATTGGTGAATGGAGGTCGGTAAAAATGGCAAATCATTTTGCCGGAATCATAATCAGCTCATGCAAAGCCTACAATTAGGGGCGATTCTTTGTATGGGCAGACATCGGTAACGTCAGTCGCCCGAGCGTATGACTTCGTTTCTAATGATGGCTTTGCACCTTGTTTTCTTTTTTCACAAAAAATAAGGAGCTGAACAAAATGAGTAAACCATTCATTAGAAATCATCAGTACAACCTCATAAAAAAACAGGTTTTACAACTACAGCGTGCATGTAATAACGGTGCTGATCCAAAAGTAATTGAAGCTGTTCAACACAGCGCTCAATCAAAAATTCTTGAATCTTTTTCTGAGCTGGATGAATCACAAAAAGATTTAATAGCGGGGTTAGAACCTTTACGCAAATCAGAAGAGTTTCAGAAATACTTGCAATCCTTAGAACCATTTCTTGAGGAATTTTCAACCACTACTAATAAGCAGATCATAAAATTGTTTCCGAAAGTGAAGAAGCTGAAAGTACCTGATTTAAATACGATTGATTTTCAAAAGATCAGCTATCTTGGCTGGGTTGATATTGGTACGAATAAAATGTTTATCGTGTATCACTTAGACGGTAAGCTAGTTGGTGTGCAAGGTAGATATACACCTTCAAACAAGGGTATCTGTTTTTTGTGTAACGGAATTACAGATGTTGCATTATTCTCAGCGATAACAAAATCTAAACCAGCAAACGCTTCTTCCGACTATTATAAAGCGATCGGAAATTACATTTGTACGGACAGTCATGAGTGCAATAAAAGAATTTCAAATGTTGACTCTTTAGAAAAGTTTCTTCAAGACGTTCTATACTAAAGAAAAGCCAAGCTTCTGCGTCTAGCAGCTAGCTTGGCTTTTTTGTTACCTTTTTAAAGTTTTAAAGTTTTAAAGCTGGAAAATGCGGTATCACTTCTTCACCTAGTTCTTGTATAACTTCTTTAGCTGGTCTTTCACTATCGAAGAGTGCAAAGAACAAGTGGTTTACTCCAGACTCTTTATACACTTGCAACAGCTCGATCAATGGATTGCGGCCGATTCTAAATCCTAAACGAATCGGTTGTGGAGCTTCGTTAGGATCTTCTGCTAGATCAAGGTGCATGGGCTGAGTGAATGGTTTGAACGTATTAGGATGATAGCGCTCAACTAACTCTCTCCACCTTTTTATTGTTACTTCTTGATACTTAGGGCTGCGAGGATAGTACATCCACCCATCTCCATGCTCTGCAAACCACTCCATTTCCTGTTGTGCATAGCCTGTAATAAATGTCGGAATTCGTTTTGTTGGCTTAGGTACAAGATTAGCTCCCTGCAGGGCTCCCCGGGATGAATGGATTTCTGGGTATTCGTTATAAAGGACCTGGTTAAGATATTGAAAAGCCTCCACAAACGCTTGCCCTCGTGTTTCGTGCGAGACACCTAAAGCAGAGAAATCTGCACGTCTATCACCTGATGATACGCCAAGCAACACACGTTCTGGGAACAATTGATCCAGAGTTGCGATTTCTTTAGCAACACGCAACGGATGCCTTAATGGTAGTACAGCAGCTGCTGTTCCTAGTGCAATTTCCTTCGTCTGACTTGCTAAATATGTCATATAGATCATCATATCGTAAATCTGACCTACCGCTGGATCCCCAAAATTCGGATCTTCCAACAGAACATCACGAAACCATAAACTTGTGAAACCTAATTTTTCAGCTAACTGCGACAATTCAACTTGCTGTTCCATCGTCGGAGTAGCAAATCTATAATTTTCAAGAGGGATGTGTAGTCCAAGTGTTAATTCACCCTCACTATACATTCGATTGTAAGAACGATGATATTTGAATGGATTCATTGTTGGTCGTGCCCTCCTATGAGAAAAGATTCCTTTATGATTTAAAATCATACGCTCTTTACCAAAAAATAAAAGTACGCACTTTGAAGTACGATAGGCACTTTCAAGTAACAATTACGTAATATCAAAAAAAGCCGACAGCAAAAAGGTCTGTAAAACCTTTTCCTGTCAGCTTACCTAAACATCCTAGTTATTTTGTTTCCATTCTTCAGCTAATAGACCATATATCACATGATCAACATAATGATCATAAAGCCATTCTGCTTGGCGAATCTTGCCTTCTTCCTGAAATCCTAGCTTCTCAGGAATCGCACGGCTTTTTTTATTTTCTTCAGCTACTCGTATTTCAATTCGATTAAGATCGAGTTCATTAAAGCCATATGCAATATATGCTTTACACGCTCTCATCATAATTCCTTTTCCTTGAAACTGTTGACCGAGCCAATATCCCATAACACCGATCTTATGTAACCTATTTATTTCGTTAAACCCGATAATTCCAGCAATGTTTCCTTTATAAATAATTGCTGTTGTCTTTGGATAACCCCCTGTTTCAATTACCCCTTTTAAGGTCGCTTTTATGAAAGCAAGGGAATCTTCTTCTTCATTCGTATAGTCTAACCAGCCTAGCCATTCCTTTAGATACTCTTTAGATTGAATCGTTAGTTGGAAGAACTCTGTAGCATCTTTTTCATTAAACATACGAAGAGATAGCTCCTCGTCAATTTTATAAACAAACATAACCTTTGACCCCTTTTTTCCTAATTTTAGCACATAGGTACGGAAAATAGAGGTTATTATTGATTTTAAAAAAATTCAATTCATTTTGAATTATAAATTCTAAATATGTTGAATTTTAATTTTTATTGAATTAGAATAAAAAATAGAATTCATTACTTTTTGGAGGTAGACATGAAAAATATCCATTCTCCTCATTCTCATGAAACTGTATCCCTATCGATTGAGAGTTCAATGGTATGGGAACTAGCTCTAGGAATTGCAGGTTATACATACGAAAAATTGCGTCACACGTTTGAACAGGATGAGCAGTGGACACAGCGAGAGTCTCTAATGTCAGCGTCCTTAAGAAAGAATTTAGAAGCAATACAACAAACAAACTTGTGGTATGGCATGATTATGCTGCAGAACAAAATTTCAGCTTCTACGATTACAGAATTTTCATTAAAAGTTTCTGAGTTACCATCTGACGTTTTTTATGAAACGCTTTTACCTTACAAAAATCGTTCATGTGAGTCGCACAGAAATGAGGCCGCAAAAAGTTATGAACAATCTACTGCCTTTGATCAATACGCATCTCTATTTAAAGAACACGACTTTTTGGAGGGATATGTACGAACACTTGGGCATATAAACCGTGATGAACTGCACTCCTTACTAACTGAAACACTTTCGGAATGGTATAACTGGCAAAGTAAATATACGGATTGGGAAAAATGGATGCAAGCTCTCTCATTTGAAAAGAAACAGCATGGTCTTCTTGATCACCAAAAAACATCAGAAGAAATTGAACGTATTACAAGAGGAGCAAAATATGTTCCAGAACCTTCTGTTTGGAACATAAAACTAATTCCACATGTCTCTTATAGACCATGGATACTTGAACAAAAAACATCAGATACAAAGCTCATCTTTTATCCATTGAGTGATGAAGCGTTACTAGAGCCAGGTTCTCCTACAAATGAGCTTGTACGGGGGCATAAGGCACTAGGTGACGATCTTCGATTAAAATTATTGTATCAACTAATGAGAGGACCACTCTCTCTTCAAGAATTAACCACACAGTTTAACGTATCAAAAACCACCCTGCACCACCAGCTATCACTTTTAAAAGCTGCTAAATTTGTTAAGGTTGAAAAGGGTATATATTCCGCTAATACACACTATATTCGTTCGTTCTCCAACCAACTTCAACACTATTTGGGAGAAGACACAAATGAAGAATAACTCATTATCTAGACCATTTAAATCCCTCTGGATCGGCGAGATCATTTCCGAATTTGGAGGCGCTGCCGGTGGAATCATAAATGGCCTTCTTCTGTATGAGATAACAGGGTCTAAAGAGTGGATGGGAGCACTTTGGCTTCTTTATTTTATTCCATCCTTAATTCTGCAAGGTATCAGCGCTCCATTCCTAAACCACGTTATTAAAGAAAAAATGCTTTTAAATATTCAACGATTCCGTTCTGTTGCTTATATTCTGCCTTTGATCGGATACATAAGCGGTTCAGAAATAGGTACGATCGCTGGATTAGTGATTCTGCAATGTGTATTGGGTCTATTGCAACCGATATACGCTAGTCTTTCTTTTGCTTTATTACCAGATCTTTGTGAAGAAAAAGAATTAGTTTCTGCCAACAGCTTACTCGATGGAACCATACGCCTCATGAGTTTTATCGCACCAGGTGTTACATCGTTACTTCTTTTAGTCAGTCCTCTGTATACCATTTACGGGTTATCTAGCCTTATGTTTTTACTGAGCTCCATATCGCTTTCTCAAATTCCTCATGTAAGCAAAAAAAGAGTAGCGACATGGTCAAAAAAGTTCTGGTGGGAAGAAACAAAAATTGGGTATCGTACTTTCCTTCAATTTCCACAGCTACTTAGACTAACTCTGTTATCATCATCTGTACAATTTGCAGTAGGAGCCACTTTGGTAATAAACGTGCCTTTTATTAGAGAAGATTTGACCGGGGAAGCTTGGGAATATGCGATTTTTGCGGGAATGTTTCCGATTGGATATGCGCTTGGCATGCTGCTTCTTACAAAGTTACCTAAGAACAACAAAACCATGTATGTTGGCCTTGTTGGAGGTGGGTTGTCTTTTATCGCATTGTACTTCGCTCCTTCTGTTTATATCGCTTGGGGATGCGAATTCTTAGGAGGACTCTTATTTCCGATGTTCAATGCCCAAAGCTCTGCTCTTTTTCAACGAAATGCTCCTCGAGATCGATTATCACAATTAAGCGCAGTGAGGTTACTTTTTCTTCGGATCACCATGCCACTCGGAATCTTATTCGCTTCTAACAGTTACTTAGGCATAAGTACTCGTATGACATACTTTTTTATCGGTGTGATAATTGCAGTGCCGGGAATGTATTACTTAATCTGTACCTTGATTCAAAATAAAGATCATGATTTGAAAGATCAAGTTAAAATCTCAAGTTAAATGAAAAAATGGCGACCAAAACTAGAGAGTCCTAATTTGGTAGCCATTTCTTTTATTTTAAACTAAATATTTACTAAGGAATTAATACAATTTTCCCTAACTTTCCTGCTTTCTTAAAATATGTTTGAGCTTCTCTTGCCTCTTGAAGAGGAAACGTTCGATCTATAACGGGTTTAATTTTACCTTGAGAAATTGCATCTAACATTCGAGCAAATTCTGCCTTTGTTCCTAAAACAGAACCGTATAGTGTTATGTGTTTTAAATATAAAGTTCTAAAATCAAGCTCTGTTTTTTGTCCGCCGGCAGATCCTGAAGTACAGAACTTGCCTCCGTTTTTTAATACTTGGAGAGAAATAGAAAACAACGCGTCTCCAACCACATCTAAAACAGAGTCAATCGGACCCCCGTTGATTTGTTGGATTTCATGCGCAAGGTCCTTCGATTTATATGAGACTACATGTGTTGCTCCGAGTTCTTTTAGTTTTTCCTCTAACGTAAGGTCGCCTACCACAGCAATTACTTTAGCTCCAAAAACATTTGCAGCAATCTGTACATTCAGTGAGCCTACACCACCGTTGGCACCCGTTACTAGGACGGTTTCATTCGGTTGAACCTGAATCTGTTCGACCATGTGCCACGCAGTTAAACCACTTACGGAGAAAACGGCACTTTCTGTGAAACTCTGTAAAGGCATATCAAAGCAAAGATGTGCTGGCCATACTACATATTCAGCATACCCTCCGTCATACTCAGACCCTATAAATGACATATCATCAGAGATATGTTCGTATCCTTCTTCTCCACTTGATGTAAAAGGAAACAAAACAACGTCCTTTCCTATCATAGAAGATGCAACTTGTTTCCCTGTTTTCACAACTGTACCTGTAATATCTGAGCCTGGTATTCTCGGAAATTGAACCCCTTCTGGTCGCCAACCTGATTTAGAACCTGTACCATATGCTCCTTCTCTCATCCAAATTTCCGTATTATTGATGCCACATGCCTTCACCTGAATTAAAACTTCATTTTCTCCTGGCTCCGGTATGTTGATATCAACAACTTCTAATTTATTTATATCTCCATAACCTGTCACTTGAACGGCTTTCATAGAATCAATCCCTTATAAATCCATATTTTGTCTTTGAGCTACATACTGCATTCATTATAATTAGTTAATGTCTTATCGCTACATCTCTTATAGTAGCCCAAAAATAAAGTGATAAAACCGTCACCTCAACTTCTTAATTTAAATAACTTTAGCTTTTACAATACTTCCCTTAGCTTTTATCATGTAAAACTAGTAAACTAATAGAAATACATACCCGAGAGTTGTGATAATTTGAAAATGAGTATGAACGAGTTATTTAAACAAAAAAGAAGTGTTCATGTTCTTTATTCTTACAATGAAATGAAAAATTATATAGAACAAATTGTTAGTTATATACAAGAAGGTACCTCTTTAGGAGAGTACGTTGTAGTTATTGAAAACGAACGAATTTATCGAATGGTTCATAAAGAGCTCACCACTCGCTTAACTCCAGAACACATGAAGCTTGTTCATCATGTAAATAACTTCGATTTTTACTATTCAAGCGGCAGTTATCATCCGCCTGCAATTATTGATTACTTCTTCAAAACAGTTCAGCCTTATGTAGATAATAACCACTCTTTTCGCTCATGGGCACATGTGGAATGGGGCACGATGGAAGATCCGCTCCATCTGATTGAGAATCTTGAGAAAATCGTAGATGGTGCCGTAAATGAACTCGCATTCCCGCTCATTTGTGCATATGAAGGTGAAAGGATGCCAGAACATCTTCAGACAAGCTTATTGAAAACACATCCTTATATTCTTATCGACGAGGAATTCAATATATCAGATCAATATATTTTGAATGATAACATTAAATAAAACACTGCATATGCAGTGTTTTCAACTTATAATTGGCCATCACTCTTTTCCAGCACATACTCTTTATTTGAATTCTTCACAACATAATCAAAGTGCTAATGTGTGGAATGCATGAACATTTCATATTGAATTCTTCGTTCATCATGTAAATGTTTGTACCTCGCTCCGAAACCTCACGACTCCTTTTAAAATCTTTTCATAGCTTTTTTGTACTCCTAAAATTTGTCCTACATGATCAATGTACCTTTTTTGATAAATAAACCTTTTGAATACTATATAGTTGTATGCATATTGCAATCAACACACCGAGAATTGCACCTAGTAGTATACAAATGCCCTCTTGATTATAATAACTTCCGACAATTAGACCGAACAGTAATCCAAATAGAATAGTTGAAATGAGGACTTTCATTTTTTCAGACTCCTTATTTGTATACTTTCCTTTTACTTAACGAGCAGCTATTGAGTGAAGCTCGTTTATCTCGTTTCCACTAGCTATGCGTCTTGTCTTTCTTTTGTCGCGTAACATATCGCTCTATTCCAGAAACCACACTCCCTATAATATAGAGAGCACCGTTTCCAATATAGACTAGAGCTATAATTGCTCCTGCAAGTCCTGCTCCGAACCCATCACTTCCTTCGCGATGAGCCTCCTCTCCTAAATATGAGCCTACCCACATTGCAACCAACGGTCCTAAAAAACAAATGATGATACCTGAAACCCAATAAGGTATTCTGTACTTTTCCCTCAAAGTATAAGGAAAATAGTTAAACACAAAAAGACTTAGAGTCAATACGATACCAAACACAGCACCTGAGTTCATAAGCTCCTCCTAAATGGAATATAATGGTACTATAATGTATATGTTACTCGTTAACAATCATGTGAATGGGGGTCGATTCATGTATGAATAAAACAATACTCTCACTAGTTCTTGGAATAGTTATAGGAATTGTATGTTCTTATTTTCTATTAGACTATCAAAGCCAGACGATTGAATTCATAAATCATAATGGTGAAAAGTCTAAAATTGTTCAAGAATTAGACTTCAATTTTATCTCTAACACTGTGGCGTTAATGATAGGAGCTTCTCTTGCTGTATACTTTACGCTTTTATGGCTAGAGAACAAGAATTACAGATAATCTTGCCCCATTCTATGTAAGATAGTCTAGAGGATTTACAACCTCATACAACCTACTCTCATTTAAAAATTGCGTAACTAAATGTACATGAGCCGCACCAATTATTAATAGGGTACGATCTGATATCGATGTAATCTTAGTTAAATTGTAATAAAGGATTAGATTTCGTTGATACCACCATCTCATCCAATCGATGCCAATATATTCTTCGGAGAAACCAATTCTTGCTATTGCCATATACATCTCGTGTTCCTTCTCAATAAAGGAAGTTTGGTTTTGCGATCTGATTATTTCATAGATGCTCTCGCTACCTATTGAAAGCTGCTGATTAGAACGATAGGTATCATTTATGTAACGAAAAAACTCAGGTTGATTCTTTTCAGCCCACTCAAAAACCTGACCCAACCCTCTATTTCCTACCGTATCCATCCAGTCCACAGCATGTACTTTTTCATGTTGTAGATCTGAGGCGATACGGAACCCAAGCTGATGTACTTCGTCAATTGCTAGTTTTAGTTCACCCTCTTTGAATTGAATAAACTCCTGATTCAATTTATTTTCTTCACTCTTTACTACCTCTAATGCAACCTTTGTTGGCTTAAATTTCTTTAATTGTTCCACCACTTTCAATATTTCTTGTTGTCTTGAATCAGCTAACAGATCATCAAACTCCATTCGTTGAAGGTCCGGTGTATACCTCATGTGAAAAGTACCTACTACCATTATTTGTGGTTTTTCTTGTTTGATGTTCATCACAACAGCTCCATACTATTCTTATTTAATCCAGTTCTTTGAATTACCAACCTATTCTTCTTGCTATCTCAATTCAATAAAAATCCAAAAAATCCCTTTAAATCAAAAAAACTGCCCGAATGGACAGTTATGATTCATTATTATTTGATTAATTTCTCCATTCGAATGTCCGCCCACATTCGATCTTGATAATACGTGAATGCCTCGACCCTACCAATTTCTGAGTATCCCAGTTTTTGATAAAGCTTTTGTGCGGTGGTGTTGAATTCAAATACACCAAGCTCGATGCGTTTCAAACCATTTCTTTTCATTTCATTCTCTAAGTACGACAACGCTTGGTAACCAATTCCTTTACCTCTTCCAACCGATTCACCTATCGTAATACCTAACCATGCCGTTCCTTCCGTTCTCTTAAAAAGGTGAGGAGGATCGACCATATAGTTCATCTCACCTACTAATTGATCATCTACAAAGATCAAATAAATCTCGTGAAACTCTAAACGTTGATACAAGTCTTCCATCGTGATGATTCGTTTACTTTCGAGCTCTACTCTATCCTTATTCGGTCGTGTTAACGGAACCAGCTTTGTGTCGTTCTCCCAACGATTTAAAGCTTCTACTACGTTTTCTTCAGGTTTTAACATCTTTCTAAAGTGAATGTTCATTTCATAACAGCCTCCGTATCATTATCTATGAACCTGCATGAATGTATGTCGAGCGACCATAATCCTGAATTTAAGATAACATCTGAGTGAACAATCTCAAGCCTTTTTCCGAAGATTGGTCCGTCTACAACAAATGTATGATATTCTCCATGTTCACCCATTGGGCAGCTCTTTGTTGCTTTAATATCCTTACAAAAACTTTCATTCAACTCGCGACCTGTCCAAGTCGAGTCCAATATATCTGCTGAAGCTCGACATACAATCGACTGAAAACCTAATGAAATAAATTCTTCCAATAGTTCAGAGGCTTGTTCTTTTAAGATCCATACGGGAAAAAGAGCATCCAGACCTGCTTTTTCCGCAACCTGTTCATTCCATTTCCGGTCTTCTTCCATATACAAACTGCCGAATGCGATCGCATCTATCCCAAACTGTTCCTTTATAGAAGTTAAAGACTTTACCAAAGAAACTTCATACTCCCCAGCTGAATCCACCATAATTAAAGGAAGATCGATCGCATCTGCTTGTAATTGTAATATTTCTAATGGAATACCATGGGCATGATTTCGTGCATCTTCTTCAGAAACCATAGATATCAAGCATACAACTTCATGCTTTTCTTGGAGCAATCGATATAGAGCTAAGCAGCTGTCTTTCCCGCCGCTCCAGCTAACAGCTACTTTTTTCATGTAAAAATCCTCTCTCCCTCTATTTTAGTCTTCAATATATTCGATGAGATCGCCTGGCTGACATTCTAGTACTTTACACAAGGCATCTAGTGTTGAAAAACGAATCGCTTTTCCTTTTTCATTTTTAAGTACAGAAAGATTAGCAGGGGTGATATCAACCAGTTCAGACAATCGGTTCAATGACATTTTTCGCTGTGCCATCATAACATCTAATTTTATTCTAATCATTGCAATCCCTACTCCACCTTTAGATTGTGTGTTTATTTTCTTCTACTGCCTCTACGGCAACCTTTAGTGCAGAGGCTAGAATCATTACGAAAATCCCTGTGAAAAACGTATCAACATAAGCTAATCCTGTATATGTTACAGAAGCGTTCGTTACATGGATTTCCTTAAGTGCTTTTGTCATTAAAAGCTCATCCATAAAGGTAAAAGCTGACCCAAGTACAAGAATGGTGATACCCATCTTGAATAAAATCTTAACGTTCTCCATCATAAATAAACTCTCTTGGTGTAAATTCTGTAACAATTTCCTCATGAGTCTTAAGAAAATTAATGCAAAAACAAACATAATGATAGAGGTCACCAATGAGAGGACGATGAATTCTTCATCCTTATAAAGTAAAGGTTGCTGATCAAAAACTAACGTTAAGTTGCTGTACACAGGATCAAATGCACCGAAAGACTTTGCCAATTCCCCTGTTGGACTCATTAAATAAGACAAATGATATACCAAGGTAAAAATACCAATAAGACCAATAACATAAAAAAGAACTGAGCATAATTTCGCTCCATATTTATAAAAAATTTTCCACTTCATCTTTCTGCTCCTCTTCTTTAATTTCATAAATTTAACATACCATAAAAGAAGGATAAAATCTCAATAATCATTATTTTTTTATCGTAAAACAATAAAAAATTGTTGTATTTTATTAAATGCGCTGTTATAGTTATGTCGTCGACGCATTTGTTAGGTATTGGTAATTATGTAGAAAAAGGGGATTATTAACATGTCATTGGTCAAACAGAGAATTAACATCATCGATGGTATTAGGGGATTTAGTTTATTAGGGATTCTTTTAGCAAACCTACTCATTTTCCAGTTCGGAATCTTTGGAAAGGACGAAATTCATTATTATCAATTATCAACCGTTGATACATATGCTTACTACTTCACAAAAGTGGTGATTGAAGGCGCATTCCTTCCCATCTTCATGTTCATCTTTGGGTACTCTCTCATTCTTATGCGTAACAAGTTAAAGGAAAATAACAAACGCGTAAAGTGGCATCTGTTCAGAAGATTCGCTTTACTGATGACTCTTGGGATCTTGCATAGTACGTATTTATGGGAAGGAGATATTCTTTTTGTATATGGGCTTATGGGTCTTCTGCTTTTGGTCATGGTAAATCGCAAACCAAAGACACTATTGATTTGGGCTGTTCTACTATTCTCTCTTCTGTTCATTGGCTCTCTGTTTGAGGCAGAAGAAATCAAAATGATTCGTGCTGATAAGATAGATTTATACATGAAACAAACACAAGAGATCTATGGATCAGGAACGTACTCAGAAATAAGAGCACACAGTCTTGATGACGAAATGCTTGATATGAGTGGTGGTGAAGCCGCCTTCATGTTATTATTAACTCCTTTTGTTCTTAGTCCGATGTTTCTGATTGGTATGTATGCAGCACATCGAAAATGGCTGCAAAACACGTCTTCTAAGATCAAACAGTTCACAATCATAAGTGGTTTATTTATACCAATCGGTCTCTTACTAAAAGCTACTCCTCTCCTCAGCAAGCAGTGGGATTATCGTTTAGATATGAGCATGATCGGGGGAAGTATGCTTGCTATCGGTTATATCAGTCTGTTCGTTTACATGTACAACCATCAGAAGTTCAAACGCTTTTTAAGTGGTTTTGAGAGTATGGGAAAACTATCATTAACAAATTATTTAATGCAATCGATGATTTGTACATTTCTTTTTTACGGCTATGGTTTAGGTTGGTTTGGTGATCTTGGTGTAATACTGGCCACTGTAGTAGGTGTTATAATCTTCGGAACTCAAGCACTTCTTAGTTCCATTTATTTGAAATACCTGCCCATCGGTCCAATGGAATATCTTGTACGCTTGGTCGTCTACTTAAAGATACCTAAGTTCAAAAAACATACTTCTTTAGAGGATAATCATAGAAAAGCGATATAAATAAAGATAGCTGTCCACACAGGGACAGCTATCTTTTGTTTCATGATTATTTCTCATCTAGTCGATCCGCTATTCTTTTTAGAGATCGGTTCATTTGATATAGCATGACCAAGACAAAGATTCCTACTCCTATTGGTACTAAAAATGTAAATAACCCCATTAATGCTAACCCTGACGCTCCATATTCCATACACTCACCACCTCATGCCAGCTAATGATCAATGAGAACTTTCTTTAAAATCTCTTCTTCCCATTTCTGTTCATACGTAATTTCGACAATTTTACATAACTCTTTATGTAACTTTTGAAATTGAGGTAAGATTCTTCTTAAAATCCTTAACATGTCTTCTTCGTTAGAATTGTAACGCCATTCAGATAGGAGCATGTGCTGCCAGTCAGCTAACGGACTGCTCTTTCCTTCAACCTTCGACCAATCACCGAATGTATTCGGTTGCAGACCTGCATTCATATACCATCCAGACACCATAGAATAGATCATGTTTTCTAAGCATTGTTTTGCGTATGAGAGTTCACTTCGCATGATCCGCCTATAGAACTCATGAACGTATGCAAAGAATTTAGTACGCCAGATCTCTACTTCTTCTATTGTTGGTGAGTAGGATAGCTGAAGTGAATGTTGCCTTATGGAGTTTACATGACCTTCAGGATCGTAAACTATTTTTAAATGCTGCATCCAAATAGAAGGGTGAAGATCATTTTTCTTGTAATAGAAAGAATCTACTTTGATAAACGAGTCATAATGAGCGATAGAATAGTTTGTCCAAGGAAAATCTTCATAGAAAAGAACTTTCCCCCAATTGGCCGCTCTTTTCTTTTTATTCTCTCGAAACTTCTCAAAAACAGCGTCTTGCACGACAACACGAAGATCAATATCTGAATAGAGATCTATGTTTCCTTTTCCGATCGACCCACCATAAAAAACTGCTAAAACATTGTTATCTGCCACTAGATCTTGTTCTATAGTTCTCATTAATTTTTTCCGTAGTAACGGCAGTTCTCCATCCCTCTTTTTATTGAAATTCCTTAAAGCTTCAAATCCCACTCATTGAAAACCAGCTCCCTATTATCATCTTCTTTTCATATTCCTCTTAAAGGAGGATTGTACCTTCTTTTTCATTTGTTAAAGAGTATAAAACGAAAAAAACTCATTTCCCTTTAGATGGGTCATGAGCTTTTATTTTGTACAGAAATTTTCTTCTTAATTTCTGTTTAGATTCGTGCGTTTTTGTGCCTGCCACACGTGGATCATACTAGGAATCCCAACGCTCATACTCACGATGAAACTCCACATCACATAACGCCATTCACCGGTATAAATAGCGATGATTATAAAAAACAACAACTGTCCTACAAGAGCAAATAACGCAGCAATCCAAGCTAGTGTAAGGTTCTCCTTCATTTCATCTCTCCTAATGGAAAATGATTTAAATCTATGAAGTCATGCTATAGTGCCTACACTAATATTAACATAATTATCCAATTTGTGGTTGAGTAATTAATCTTCTTTTACTTGTAAGCCTAACAATGTAGAAAACACGATTGCTTGCTCTCGTGATACGGTACATCCTTTTAAACTTGTGAGGTCTACATGAATAGTATTGAATTTACATGTACTAATATCGATCCCGTTTAAGGATGTTTCTGTAAAGTCAATTTCCTCAATATTACACGATTCAAATTTTACTGCATTTAGCTTTGTTTCATAAAAGTTTGCCTGCTTGAGCGATGATTGATCGAACAAAACGGGCTTAAGATCTGTTTCTACAAACTCACTCATGTCTAACATACAGTTTTCAAACGTCACATTTCTAAGATTCGCTTTTTCAAAATCAACACCCATCAGCTTACAATCTTTAAAATGAACGCGGTACAGAATACCCTCTTTAAAATTTGTATTAGAGAGGTCACAGTTTTCAAATACAACATCTGTCATGTCTATTTTATAAAAACTCGAATGAATGAGCGTTACATTATTGAATTTCACTTTAGACAAAATCAGCTTGTCGATTTCTTCATTCTCTAAAAATGCTCCCGTGATCGAGCAATCGTGAAGATATGGATCTTCCTCTAAATACAGATCCCGAAAACGCGCTTCTTCTAAATCCCCTTGAATTTTAGGCAGATCTATTTTAAATTTCTTTGTCATTTTCTTCACTCCATTTACGTGATTATGATAAATCAAGCTTACAGAAGTAAAAATGCAAATAGTAGTCTTTTCTTTTCTTCTGAAATCTGTGCAAAGAAAAAACCGCTGAACAAAATCGTCAGCGGTTCTTAAGTTTATTAGTAAGCTCCCTGAGAATAGGTAAGCTCATAGCTATGTGTATAGATTTCAAAGATATTGCCGAATGGATCTTCTACATATACCATTTTATAAGGTTTTTCGTTCGGGTAATACTCACGAATCGGCATGCGCTGCTTGCCGCCATACGCTTTAATTTTCTCAACAATCCCTTCGATGTCAGGGTCTTGGATACAAAAGTGGAACAAACCTGTCTTCCAGTACTCGAAATTGTTTTCCGGCTTTTCGTTATGAGGAAACTCGAACAGTTCAACTCCGATCTTGTCACCTGTAGCTAGATGAGCAATTCGGAAAGTTTCCCAGTCATCACCGAATACATCACGGCACATTTGTCCGATCGGTGTATCATCATTCTCTACATCAGAAGGCTCCATGATAACGTACCACCCGAATACCTCTGTATAAAATTTTATGGCTTCTTCTAAATTTGGCACGGATAAACCAATATGAGAGAATGTTCTTGGATAGATTGGCATAATCGTATTCCTCCTTTTATTTTTGATTACAGGAATCATTATACCCAGACATACTTCGCGTATGTAAGAACGCACTTTAAAGTGACATACTATCCTTAAGGTAAGAAAGGACTGTTATGCTCATGAAGATATCAACACATGACGATGGTAAATTAAAATGCTCGATCGAATATACATTGCAAAAAATAGGCGGTAAATGGAAAACAGTTATTCTATGGCACTTAGCTGTGGATGGTACATTGCGGTACAACGAAATAAGAAGTCTGCTGCCGGGTGTGACACATAAAGTGCTTTCGCAGCAATTAAAGGAATTAGAAGAAGAAGGCTTTATTGATCGTAAATCATACAATACGGTTCCACCAAAAGTAGAGTATACATTAACTGCATTTGGAGCAACTCTATTGCCCATCTTAAAGCAGATGCATGAATGGGGAACAGTGCATGGAGATTTAGCATAATAAAAGGAGGCTCAGCGCTCTTGACCAAAAGCTGCCTCCTTTAGCTTGTTTAAATTTGTGATAAGCTTTTTCGAATTGTCTGTTGTAGTGATTTACTTAGCGAATCATCACTAACTCCTATGAAGAGACTTTTTAACAGAGACACACAGTTAGCCATAACAAACCAATACTTTTCAGATGACAATTCTTCTTTTTGCGATTTTAAAAGTCCGGGAATATCTTCTACAAATTGTTTTAAATCTTCTAATCCTACCTCTTTTTTGAGCATAGCAAGAACAGCTATAACAACGCGATCATCTTCTCCATGCAAAAATCCGGTCGGTGTTGTACAATATTTTTTCAAAAGAATTTCAACGATAGAAAAGTATTCATCCTCATCAATTTTTTCACTCTTAATCAGTTCTTCGCACGTGTCTGCCACATGAGCAATACTGTGTGCCCAACCTTTTACTGGTACATAACCCCTAACATCTTGTTCCAATTCTATGTACTTTTTGACTTCATTTTTCACTTCAGTAAGTGTCTCTTTCGGAAGAAAGTCCGCTTCCATATCTTTACTGATGATAACAGCTATCAATATCGTCGTGAAAGCTCGTGTGAACACAGAATCTGTCCCACTTTCGTCTATTCCTTTAAATAAAAGGTGCTTCACACTATAGTCTAGAAGTTTCTTTAATATCTCGTAGTCGAGCCCATCATGGATAATTAACATATAAAACGATCGGTAAACCATCTCTCGCAGATCACTATTAGGTGACCCAATATGTAGGATCATCGCATCCAAAACAACTTCCTGATCTACATCTTCCCATGTCTTCTCTTTGTTATTTATTGAAGTTAAGAGTGCTAACAATTCGTTTCCTTCCACGATTGTGTTGCTTTGGAACAATGTCGCCATTATCTTTATCCCCCATTTCTTATCTATCTTTTTCATTATACAAAAAGAAGGAATAATTAAGGTTATATTTTGGAAAAATTTGTTTAACCCGTTACAATTCTGTGGAAAGCTTGTTAGTTGTTATTGGAATTTTGGATACAATGATACAATAAAGAAAATGAATTGAAAGAGTGGATGCGATTGAAAAAATATATGTTTGTTGCGTTATCTATATTGTTTTTAGCAGGCTGTAGTTTTAATAAACAAGAGACTACGAACAATATCTTTTTGATTCCCGAAGGTTTTGAAGGCTCTATCTTTACGTTCTATAACATGCCTGACGAACCGCCGTTAAAAAAAGAAGATGATTATACGATTATTCCAGTTAAAGAAAAAACGTTGGATGTGTTAAAAGATACTGAGATCAGTCAGTATGGTGTTTCATTCACCTCAACGAAGGACATGATCTATGGAGTTGTGAATGATAAATATTATTATGTTGATAAAAACGGCAAACGAAAAGAAATCAACGACCAGTGTATCAGTCTTGGATCGAACGGTGGTTTTTCAGGCAGAAACGGTGAAGATATTAAGTATTCCGTTATTCAAGTAACTTCTTCTAGTTGTGGTCCTTCATTTAAAGAAAACGGAAGAAATGATTTTAATGCGCAAGTGAATCATGTAGGTAAATATTATTTTCAAAAGCTGGCAATAAAGAAATGATTTACGGTGCGGGGGGATTTCAAAACCTTCCTGCACCTTTTTTTTATCTATTATTCTTCACCACATGACATGTTAAAAACAGCGTGAAATAACTTCAGCAAGTGAATAAATGATACCGTTTCCATACTACCTTGTGCAGTTTCATTTAAAATTTATGTGTTGACAAGCCCAAGATACAGCCTTTATAGTAATCCATATTATTCTGAATAATCATTTTGATAAAAGCAACGAACGGGAGTAGTAAAAGTCATTTTGTAGTCTAGAGAGCTGCGGGTTGGTGGAACGCAGTCTATGAAAACTTTGAACTCGCCCTGGAGCAGCAAGACAGAAAGAACGCGTTCTCTATGTTTTGACGACTAACCTTCGTTAACAGGTTCTACAAGCAGGATTCTATGACGAATCAACAAGAGTGGTACCGCGGTCAGCCAAAGGCTTATCGTCTCTTTTCTCACAACTGAGATCAGAGATGGTAAGCCTTTTTTGTTATTTGTTTTATAGATTCTAACATCACTTAGGAGAGGTTATGAAGATGAAAAAAAGCACAGAGAACTTACAACGAACGATGACTTCTCGTCATATTATGATGATGGCTCTTGGAGGCAGTATAGGAGCTGGACTTTTTAAAGGCAGCAGTGCCGCTATTGATTCAGCAGGTCCTTCGGTTGTTCTAGCCTATTTGATCGGTGGTATCATCTTATTATTTGTAATGCAAGGTTTAGCAGAGATGGCCGTTCAAAACAGTGGTGCCAGAACGTTTCGGGACCTTGTTCAATCTGTTTTAGGAATATTCCCCGCTTATTTTCTTGATTGGATTTATTGGAAGATGTGGGTGTTAAACATTGCGGCAGAAGCTGTAGTTGCAGCAATTTTTCTTCAATATTGGTTCCCAGATACACCGATTTGGCTGTTAGCCTTTCTCGTTTCAATCACCGTTACAATCGTAAATCTGTTATCCGTTAAAATATTTGCTGAGACGGAGTATTGGTTAGCACTTATTAAGATCAGTGTGATCGTCATTTTTATTCTTTCAGGACTTTTGCTTTTGTTCGTATCGTTTGGTGGCCATGTTGCACCGAACTTCACGAACTTAACAGAGCAGGGTGGATTCTTCCCGAACGGTTCAGCCGGTCTCATGACAGCTATGTTAGTGGTGATCTATTCGTATGGTGGAACGGAGATTATCGGTGTAACCTTAGCTGAAACGAAGAATCCAGAAAAAGTAGTTCCACAAGCTGTTCGCAGTACATTAACTCGAATCATAGCCTTTTACTTGTTTCCCTTCTTTATCATCGTTGGCTTAATTCCTTGGGACAAAGTAAACGGCGTGAATGAAAGTCCTTTTGTCATGGTGTTTCAGATGATTGGAATTCCTGGTGCAGATCATGTGATGAATGGTGTGATTCTTCTTGCGATCATCTCATCCATGAACTCAGGGTTATATGGTTCATCACGTGTGTTGTATACACAAGCCGTTGATGGTCGTGTTCCTCAGATTTTCGCTCGACTTTCATCTAAAAAAGTTCCTTTTGTCGCAATTCTGCTGTGTACAGCATCTCTGTATGCAGGTGTACTAATTTCTATTTTTGCTGGCGACAAAACCTTTAACTATCTTATGGGATCACTCGGCTACACTGTATTGTTCATATGGTTGATTATTGCCTTTGCTCATTTAAAATCAAGAAAACAGAATAATGAGCTTTCCGGTTATTATGTAAGGTGGTTTCCTTATACCACTTGGATTGCGATTCTATCTTTATTTGCAATACTAATCGGAATCGTGCTTACAACTTCTGTTATTATCACTGGCGTAACATTAGGAATTTATTTGCTGATAAGCGCAACTTATATGTTTAGAAGAAAATCACTCAATACAAATCAAGAAAAGGTTGCAAGTTAACAAAAGAAAACGCTCTTAACCGAGCGTTTTCTCCTTACCTTTTTGCATGTGTATTCATCGCTACTTTATTCAATCTTAAATTATTTACCTTTGCTTCAAGTGCTCGCCTACGTGATAGGAAGATGCATGAAGCAATAATTAACATACCCCCTAGAATCGTTTGAGCATCTGGAATCTCTGACCAGAATAAAAAACCCCAAAAGGCGTTAAAGACGATTCCAATGTAACGGGTAACCTCTACAACGATAACATTTTCATGCGTGAATGCACTTGTTAAGAACAACTGTCCTACTAAAGACACAACTCCGATACAGATCAGATAAAACAGTTCTAATGGTGAAGGTATCACAAATTGGTTCCACATTAAAGGTATACTAACCAACGTTGCTGTAGCGAGAAAATAAAATACGATCTCATAAGCATGATGTCTGCTGCTTAAATAACGAATAGAAGTGGCTGCACAAGCTGCGAAAAAAGCACTTCCTACACCAATTAGCGCATACATAGAATAAGACGAGAACTCCTGTGGTTTTATCAGCAAAAACGCCCCTGCTAACACGACAGGAAGAATATAAAGAAGCGTTTTCGTTAGCTTTTCTTTTAAAAACAAACCTGCTAATATTACGGCAAAAATGGGAGACAGATGAGCCAGAATACTCGCATCTGCTAACGGAATTTTAGCGATTGTATAAAAATAGGCTAATAGATACAACGCTCCAAAGACTCCTCGAACCATAAGCATTGGTACACCCGTTTTTGAAAAGGCTACCTTTTTCTTTTTCATAATAATAAAGATGATGATTGTGCCTATCAAACTTCTAAAGAATACACTTTCTGAATAAGGGATGTTTAAACTTACTGCCTTAACGAGAGCGTTCATAATACTGAAAATAAAGGAAGACAAAATGGCGAGCCAAACACCGTTTTTCATTGTAATCGCCTCTTTCTTTCCTTCATGATGTTTGTTACTTCTTGCAAGGAAGATTTTCTTCTTGCTCCTATTAATGACTCTTTTATTCCTAACAGGGTTTCAATTTGCTTACACTCTGATTCGAAATTTTTGATGAGTCTTTTCATCTCAGGCATTGGAATTCCTGAATTCTCTGCAAGTCCATAGATCACGATCAATTTTTGATAATCTTCGAACGGTATCCTAGGGATAGACCACATTCCCTTATTTTCTTCTTCTGCTTTCTTAAAGGGAACTGCTGAGAATTCAAAATATCTTCCTTCATGATCAGGCTTTGAAAATGGGTCGATTAGAATAGAAGCATAGCGTATATAGAGCAGATACTCCTGTTTGACTTCCTCATATTCTGAAAAATTATCAATGTCCTCTCTTTGGATGCATTCTGTTGGAACGGGATAATTATCGTCATTTAAAAACTGCAATAAATTGATCGATTTTGCGCCTAGTTCATTCATTAATGTAGAAATTTCTTTCCAGAGCCGCACCATTGTTTTTATTCTTTGTGGTGTGATGGGACCTTCAGGAAACAACTTATACATATACTTCGTACCATTAGTATGAAGGCCGAATATTTCATTTAAAGTAAATCTATTTAAGAAGAAGGCAGGATGCACATATGTTGTTATATTTCTGCATTCCGCATCGAGAGGGTGATCGACGATCTCCCCATCGATATTCATTGATTTTAAAAATCTTTGCAGTGTATTTAGCGTACGGCTTTTACTGATTGATGAACCTAGGTAAATACGTTTTTTATATACTTTCGTATGAGCCTTTATAGCAGAATTATGAGATTTAGTAGCAGCAAAATATGTTGACATGCTGATCACTTCAACTGTTTCTTGTAACAGCAAATTTTTTACGAGATCGTTTGAACCGATGTTTGGAGCCAGTAGAACTATGGTTCTTACGCGCTTTAACTCTATAGTCTGAAGTGACTCTATTACGTTTGCATAGCTCGTACAGGGAGTTGCAAGAATAACCGTATCCCATTCATCAGGTAGTTGAGATACGTCATCAAAAAAACAATCTACCTTTGTTGTCAATTCTTCCTCTTTACCCTGAATAGTAAGATTGACTTCAAAATGATTTTGATTCAGTTCTCTTTTAATCCGTTCTGCACGAGCACCTGGCCGATTATACAATCCTATTCTTTCACTAAAACCAGCAGCGCAAAGCTGGACAGCTGTTTGAATGACAGCTGGTCCAACGCCTGCTATTAGGATATTCCCAAGAATTTTTGAACGTTTCGTACCCACGATTCCCTCACTTCCTTTATTTACATTCATGCATTTACCTTCTCTAAGACCATCGTGTCATAGATACCGTCTGTTCGTTTAACGCTCTGCAGTTCCCAGTCTTTCGTTAGGTTCATTTCTAACGGATAGTTAAAGATTGATTTTAATCCGTTTCCGTATCTGAGAATCACTTTTGTATGAGGCTGTAATATATCCTTTAGTTCATTCAGTACTTCCCGTTTATTTCTGACTAGAGAAGCGATTAAGACATGAGTAGTATTATGGGCAAAGTGTAAGTCGTTTCGAACAGAATTAGAAAATCTAACGTTTTCTTGTAGGCCTGTAATCAGTGAGACTTTTCTTCCCATCTCGACCGCTTCTTCATCAATATCTATACAATGAACTTCAGCATTCTTCTCACTGGCGATAGTGAGGGCAGAAATGGGAAACGCTCCAGAACCTATAAATAATACCTTAGAGTTCTCATTGATATGTAATTCATCCAATTCATGTTTCACAGTTTGAGAGAGTGTAGTTATGTATTCACTTGCATTCAATTGATGGTTACATGTACGAACACTTTGGTATTTTTCCATCTCACAAAGAGCTTGTACGGAAGCTTCCCGGAGCTTTTCAGACAGTGACAGAATATCCTTGTCTTTCCCCCATTCTTGCCATCGGTGCAGGTTTATAGGATCTGTCATAAAATGGTGAAGACTATCCAGCTTTACTTTTAATAACTCGTAACACTCATCACATTCTTTGGCAAACTTTGAAAGTTCATTGATCTCATACTCGGTGACTTTCAAAGATAGTAATAATTGAAATCTCTCTTTCACTCGTACCTCCATACAATATTTTGTAAATCGTAATTATTACGATTTGATTTTTATATACTATCATCACTCTATAAAACGAGTCAATACATATTAAATAAAGTTCCAAATTGGATACGCTTCTACTTCTTTTCTAGATTAGAAAAGAGTCAAACACAAAAAAGCACTACAAAATGTTGCAGTGCCGAAAGTTTAATAGATTTATTATTTAACCTGAGAGATATTAGAAGGTTTCGATTCTTTTCCCAAGGTATCAATCGATGTTACATAGTAATAATATTTTTCTGCATTTTGATCTGTAAAATTCTTTCTTTCGTGAGCAGAAATACTTCCCACTTGTTCGTATTCTCCGTCTTTCTTTTCACTTCTATAAATTCGGTAACCCACAATGTTATCCTTACGAACCGCATGCCAAGTCACAAAGCTTCCGTTTACTTCCACATTTTTTGGAGATTCAGGAGGTGTAACTGGTTCTTTAACTTTTTCTTGCTGTAACTCAGCAAATACAACAAGTCTTTCTTCGTGTGTTCCTTCTTCTCGATCAAAAACGCCAGAGCAAGTAATTAGGTTCAAATTTTGACCACTAGAAGTTTGAAAGATCTCATTAATTGGAGCTGAGTTTCTTTGATAGCTTTTTTGTTTTTTAACCACAAAAGTAAGTGCTGCCCCATTTTTATCCGTTACTATGATTTCATCACCCTGCTTTAGATTCTTAAGATTAAAGAAAATAGCCGGTCCCGTTTTGCTATCAACATGTCCTGCCAAAACTGAGCTACCCCTTCCACCAGGTTTCGTGCCCGGTTCGAACCAACCTACGCTATTGGTATCTTCTGGTACCCCCATTTGTCCGTTTTCTAAAATCCCTACCTGTTCAATAGATGCTTTAACATGGATTGAAGGAATTTCAATACGAACTGGGATGATACCTTTCTTTTCCGCAGATTCTCTTGCTTGAGCTTCAGTCAGCTTTTTCACTTCGGACTTCAAAAGCGTGAACTCTTTTGTTAAAGGGCTCTCATTTGTTTCAGATGCTTGTGTTGTATCTTCCAACTTGGACTTTTTAAGCTCTCCGGTTTGGGATTCCTTTTGTAACGGAGATGCTTGAGATGGAAAGATTCCATAATTGTAAGCTGCCAGGACAAAACAAAGCAGACTGCTGATGGAGAGAAAGATGATTTTTTTCATGTGAACAATGCACCTCTTTTATAAAAAAAGAAGAGAGGTTTCCCCCTCTTCTTATGTGGTTTTATTATTGGTTCGTAGACTTTCTTCTGAATATGAACAGTGCTGAGACTGCTAATAGTGATCCTAGACCAGTTAAAGCAATCGCAGAAGTAGATGTAGAATCACTTGCTCCACCGAATCCTGTTTTCGGCATATCTGATGGCATTTCACTTCCTGCAAACTTGTCTGGCATTTGAGTTACAATCGCGCCACCCAATGCTTGACCTACACCAAACATATATTTGTATCCTTCACGGAATGAAGCGTATGATGCATCATAATCTCCTGCAACGTATTGATCAAATGTTTGTCTCACTAAGTCTTCATGTGCTTTAATTGCTTTTTCAGCATCAGCAGCTGGCATGTTTTCAGCCGTTGCTGCTCCTAAGAATGCTCCGAAATCCATCGCAAACTGATCAAGTTTTGCTTTTGCTTCTTTCGCTTTTGCTTCGTCACCTTCTAGTGTTGCTGCAACGATTTCAGATTGTGCATTAATGTGGTTTCCTTGCCATACTTTTTCAAACTGAGCGGCTCCTTCTTCACCATAGATTGAAGCGATAGCTGCTTTGAAATCAGCCGTATGAGCATCTTCAGCCCAGCTTACAAAATCATAGTCTTCTTTCTGATCAAATCCTTTTTGCATACCTGTTGCAGCTAGTGCAAAGTGTTCTGCAGCTAAGCTGTTTAATGCCGAACGAAGATCTGCTGCAGGAGTATCGGATTTCGTATTCTCAAATTTTTCAGGCATCTGTGTAGTGATTGCTCCTGATAAAGCATCACTGATTACGTACATGTGTTTATAACCTTCACGGAACGTTTCGTTTGCTTCTTTATAATCGCCTTCTACATAATTATCAAACACTTCTAATACTTGAGCTTCGTGCACTTTTACTGCTTCTGTGGCAGCTTCTTTTGGAAGTTTACCTTCTGTTGCTGTACTTAAGAACGTGGAGAATTCTTCAACGAATTCTGCTACTTCTTTTTCAGCATCTGCTCGAGCATTTTTATCTTTTTCCTTCGCTGCATTTACAAGATCATCTGTGTAGTTGTTGTGTTCTCTAAAGATTCTCTCGAATTCAGCTGCACCTTCTTCACCATATACAGATGCAATTGCAGGTGTCATATCTAGAGCGTTCTGATCTAGAGCTTTGTTTGCAGCTTCAGCATCTTTCGCTCCATCATATGATTTAGTCATAGCTGTCACGGCTAAGACAAAGTGTTCAGATAATAGATAATCTAAGTCAGCTCTTAACTGAGAAGCTGGTGTGTTCACCGTTGGTTTCTCAGCTGCTTGTACATTTCCAGCAGTAGGAATCAGTAAGGATACGATTAATGCGGGTACGATTAATTTTTTCAAATTCATTATGAGTTCTCTCCCTTGTGTCTAGAAATTTTTGAAGTTAGCTAACTTTCTTATCTAGATAACGGGAGGTTTTTCAGTTTGGATCACTTTTTTCAACTTTTATTTATGACTTTCTAGTTTTGTTACGAAAGTTAGAATGTAATAATACTTAAAAAACCCTATTAAAACGGGATTTCAAGAACATATAACAGGCAATTTTTTTACTTCTTCAATTATGGATTCACCAGAGCTCCCCTCAGCCCACCTCCATTTTTCATACAATCTAATCCTTCCATCACTTAAAATCTCAGGTTGAGAAACACATGCCCCACCCCTTATTTCATCAGAAGTGTTCACATGATTGTATCTGAAGTTCAAGCTGCCATCTTCATTACATATTCCGATTAACGTGCCTTTTAAGATTTCTCCACCCCCGTAGGACGCAGTCACGATGTTTCCCTCTTGTTGGTAGTGAAACGTTGTTTGTGAGGATACTTCACCGTTTGAAGAGTTTTGAACAGACACGAATACTTTTCCGTCATAATTAACCATCTTTCAACCACCTTTTTAGAATATTCACATAACTTAACATAGAACTTAGTTTTTTCCCAGTAAATGATATTCATTTGAGTGATGCTTGACTAGCAGACATATTGCTGGATTTCATCATTGGAGGGAGTTTACTTCATGTATGATCACTTAAAAAAACTGCAAAAAAAACACCTCAAAAAAGCAAGTGAAGTCTTAACGAATTCGTTTATTGATAATCCGATGTTTGTGTACTTTTTTCCTATTCCGAATAAAAGAAGAAAGATTTTACGTTCCGTCTTCCCTATGGTCCTTCGAATCCTGCAATCTAACGGCTCGTTGTATGTAACGTCTGATCATGTAGAGGGACTCTTTTGTGTATCTCAGCACGGAGAGAAAACAAAAAAAGGAAAATTAATACTTGCTGCTCTATCATGCGCATTTCGTCTGCCCGGTGTTTTCATACAATTATCTATGGTAGATTTTTTGAGAAAAGCGAGTCGTTTACAACCATCCAACAGCAAACTTAACTATTATAAAAAAAACTATGAAAACTTTCTGTTGGTCGATTCAGTATGCGTAGACCCACTCCACCGACATCAAGGTCACATGACGACTATGATGAGGGCTGCTGTTGCAGAAACCAACCAGAAAAGAACCTTTTGTTTGCTTCAAACAGAAACACTGCAAAATGTGAGAATCTATAAGCACTTAGGCTTTTCACTCGTTGAAGAGATTACAAGTGAACAAATCCCCTTCTCTACTTTTGTAATGATTTATGATCCATTTGGATTAACGACAAATAGAGAACTAGATACATAAATGCTAGTTCTCCTTGCTTCATTGCTATCTTTTTTTAAATCAATTAATCATCGTCTTTAAGAAGCTCTTTCATCATCTTCTCTCTATTATTTAAAAAGTACTTGGTTACTTGAAAATGATCTGTAGATTCATAATCTATGGGAGATATCTTTCCATGATCGAAACTTAGTATATCCGCATTGGGATAACCTAATAAGATCGGAGAATGAGTTGCAATAATAAACTGCGTATCACCTTGAGTTGTTAGATCATGAATAATCTTCAAGAAAGTGAGTTGTCTTGAAGGTGAAAGAGCCGCCTCAGGTTCATCTAGTAAATAGATCGCTTTCCCTTTAAAACGGTTCAAAAAAAGAGACAGAAAGGATTCACCATGAGATTGTTTGTGAAGAGACCGCCCTCCATAATCACGGAATCCTGTATTGTCTACTTCTTCAAGATGAGTGGCAAAGCTGTAGAACGATTCTGCGCGTAAAAAGAACCCGTTCGATACTTTAGGCAACCACGAAAGCCGAATATAATTTCCTAGCTCTGATTCTGAAGCGTACACGTCATACATATTGTTGCGACCACCGCCAGCTGTATGAAAGTCACACTTGTCCGCGATCCCTTCTAACAGAGTCGATTTCCCTGTTCCATTCTCGCCCACAAAAAAAGTCACGTTCTTTTCGAGATGTATCTCATCCAATTTGCTGATTGCAGGAATAGAGAATGGATATTCTTTAAACGATTTAATTTCATCACGCAACAGCTTAATTCTTTTTAAAAACATTAGCATCACCTATTAAAAAGTATAACAAATGAGAGCAGCCGTTCACCGTCTTCAGTCATAATTCGTCCCGATTTATACTCGTTATCTGTTATCTGTCCAATGTCTGAAATAATCTGTCCGATCTAAATAGAAATCTGTCCAAACTTGGGAATAATCTGTCCAATTACAGCTCCGTGCCTACTCCATCCCCTTCCAGCAATACCTCAAGATAGCTAATCCTCCAATGAAGTGATAAACTAATTTCTTGGTTGACCTCTTTTTTTATTATTCATTTAATGAAGTGAACTACTTATGATTTTGGCATTCTTTTAATGCCAAGGAGGACATATATGAGAAAACAAATTATGACTGCTTTATTGCTCGTTACTGTTCTGGCTGCGATGGAAGGTACCATTGTAAGTACGGCTATTCCGCGTATCACGAGCGATCTTTCCGGCATAGAACTTGTAAGTTGGGTATATGCGGTATATATGCTGGCCACTGCGGTATCGACACCAATATACGGAAAGCTAGCAGATCTATTCGGCCGAAAAAAGGTCATTCTTGCAGGGATTATTCTATTTTTGATCGGATCTGCTTTATGCGGTATTGCCATGTCCATGGAACAACTCATTTTCTATCGAGCGATCCAAGGTCTTGGTGCTGGTGCAGTTATGCCGATAACGATGACCATCATCGGGGATCTGTATGCTGAAGCTAAAGAAAGAGCCAAAGCACAAGGTTGGATTTCAGCTGTGTGGGGAGTTGCTGGTGTTTTAGGACCATTAGCAGGCGGATTTCTTGTTGATACACTGTCTTGGCGATATATCTTCCTCTTAAATATACCGTTCGGCCTTCTTGCTTTCTTCATACTCGCAGCGAATTACAAAGAAAATCTTACAAAAGGAAAGCCTTATATTGATTATTGGGGGGCTGTTACGTTTTCTCTAGGTACGATCGCCTTTCTTTATGCGCTTTTAACAGGAAGCCAAACACAAGATTGGAGCAACCCTATCCTTATTGGGCTATTTTTAACTGCAATCCTGCTTTATGGGCTATTTGTTTATATCGAAAAAAGATCACCGGAACCACTTATTCCCCTTAACCTTTTCACCAATAGAAGGGTGTTAATCGTCAATTCACTCACGTTAATCTCTGGTGCTGTTGTTATCTGTATCACGATTTACTTGCCGATCTGGAGCCAGGGTGTTATGGGAAAAACGGCGACACAAGCTGGTTTTGTTCTCATGCCCCTTCCTGTGATGTGGACAATAGGTTCACTCGTTGCTGGGAATTTAGTAGGACGCTTAAAGGACAATTGGATTATTACTCTTGGTATTAGCGTCGTAAGTACAGCTTCCTTGATGTTCTATCTGTTAGATGCTCATTCTCCAACTTACTTAATCTATGTTGCATCGGGTGTTCTAGGGCTTGGCATGGGGCTTATCACACCTATTTACATGCTTATTATCCAAGCATCTGTACCATCTAATAAACGCGGAGTAGCTGTAGCATCCAATACGTTCACAAACACATTCAGTCAAACACTCGGATCTGCTGTGTTTGGTACAATATTTAACCTAATCACGATCTCTAAGGCTGAAAAATCAGGACAAGATCTTGATCTTAATGCTTCTTTTGAACATGGTGGTGAACTCCCTACTAGCCAATTGGGTCAGCTTCAAGAGATTATAGCTTCTGGGGTTCATGCTATTTATGGCGTGACTCTACTATTAACCATTATCGGGATTGGTATCTCCTTTCTCCTTTTAAAAGACAGAAATGAAGACATTGAGTCATCAAAGGTACACTAATTAACCACTGCATAAAACGTTCATCCATTTATTTCAAATTGAACAACACTTACACCTGTGTTACAGTAGGCACATAAGTTAACATTGTTAAGGATTAAAGATATATCATACAACTTTTATGAGACGGCACTTAATAAGAAGTGTCGTCTTTTCATTTACTCTAATACTTAGGAGAATGATAATGGCTAACAACGACAACTATGAGATAGATGAATTGGTCAAATATGTCAAAAATTTTAAAGACTCATTTCTTCATGATGAAAAACTAAATTATCTTCAGATCGAAACGATGATCTATCTGCTTGAAAATCATACACAAACCGTTACAGAACTAGCTGAAAAAATAGATACTACCCCAGCTTCAACGTCTACCATAATTGATCGGCTTGCAAAAAAAGAGATGGTCGATCGGCAATATACAGAATCCGATCGAAGAAAAGTTTATGTAACCTTAACAGAGACCGGTTCACGAGAGATTAACAGGTTATTGATCAAGAAAAACGAGATTATTTCCTCTTCTCTATCGCCGTTAACATCAAAAGAAAAGCTAATCTTTGCAAAACTAAACGATCTTTTTCAAAAGATTAACGACTAATTTTTCAGACCAGCATCATGAGGATTGAAAAACCTGCTAATCCAGTGATGAACGATATATAGCTGCTTTCCTGATCATCTGGAAGTTCTTCTTTTAGAACGTTTAATATGATACCTCCAGCTAACAAAGCAACTAGTATAGATACGATCAGTTCATGCAAGACCGTGATAGCTCCGATACCCCAACCAATTATTATTGCGGCTGTCAGTAACGCTCTTCCATACTTGTCATATTTTTGTTTGTGATCCTTCCTAAGACCATGGTCATTAGCGACAAAGTGAATGCTCAGTGCCAAAAAGAAGAAGAACATTCCCCATTTTGTCTCATACTCTTCTCGAATGAGCAAATAACCAATAACAGCATTGTAAAGAAAGAATGATGCCATATGAACCCAGAAGACACCTGAAGAAACAGGTACCTCTTCTGAGTTTGACTGTGCTCCTTGTTTCTTTTTGGAATTCTTGACTAGCCGCTCAAGTCCATAAAAAAGGGCAAGACCGAGCATGGCAATTAAATAGATATGATCTTCCACATAGTGACCAATACCGTGGTTAAGTCGTTCTCCTACCTTTTGTTGATAGTGACCTAAATCAGGAAGAAGATGCAAAAAAACATAAGAAACAGCTACCCCTCCAGCAAAAGATAAAAACTTATTTCGAAGGGAATCATTAACAAAACTTAAGTACTTTGAACTCAAATGAACGAGAGCGAATCCGATTACAAATAGGAAACTCAGCACTGTTTTTGTCATCTCGAAACTCCTCTCTATTGATGATATACATTCAATTAGTATGTATCCATTTCCCTTTTCAATAAACAATACTATCTACATATTAGAAAATAGTTAAATCTCTCAGTGTACACGTCTATACTTGTCCACAACTTCTTTCATATACTATTAAATCGGATGAGTGAAGGATGTGATAGATATGGAAAAAACAAAAGAATTATTTATGTTCGACGCACAAATGGCTCTTTTCCTGGCAGTGATGTCTTACAAAGCTTATATCGTTCACGATCTTTGTACGATTGAATTACCAAAGGATTACGAGATGAAACGAGAGATTATTACCGATTCAGGTGAAACATTTGGATTTATTGCTGAGTCAGAGGATTCCTTAGTTGTTGCTTTTCGGGGAACGAAGACCATGGATAATGTAAGTTCATATCTGGATGTTTCTCAGATTCCTTATACCTATGTGATGAATAGTGGTTTAACCCACCGTGGAATCACTAAAATTTACAGTACATTTCGTGATTCTCTTCTAGAAGATATCAACCAGCACTATTCAGCTGATAAGAAGCTTCTTGTAACAGGTCATAGCCTTGGCGGAAGTCTAGCTGCTTTGTTTACGTTAGATGCAGCCGTTAACACAAACTTTCAGAATCCCATTCTCTATAGTTTTGCGAGTTTACCAATCGCTGATGAGAATTTCACGAAAAAGTTTTATGAAGAAGTAAAAAACAGCATTCGTGTTGTCAATGTACACGATGCCATCTCAAATTGTATGACTCCTCTCTTTTTTAAGAATAAACCTCTTTTAAACCTCCCGATCGGACAAGAATACAGACTTAATTTTAAGAACAGGCGATATATCCAAAACCATAGAATTCTCTGTTATATCCACTTCTTAAGCAAGCAATATCCCATTGAATACAAAGAACTTTACAACAAGCATCCAGGTTTTTTTCCTGATACCTCTTTATGTGAATGATTGATTCTATCCGTTTAACACGTGTTAAATGGGTATATTTTTATGTATGAAGATTTCTTATCCAATTTATTTATATACCCATTCTTTCTTCAATGAAACGCAACTGATCACGAGTTAGTCATTTGGTAACATGAATTGTCATAATCCCCTACTTTCGTGGTGTAAGTCCACCTGAAAAAAATAGAGAATGCGCTTCATGTCTAATTCATCCTTTATTGATAATATATAGAAATCATGAAGGGAAGGGAATTTTACAATGAGAAATCTATTGAGCAAGTTGATACTCTTTTTTGTGGTTATGACTTTTCTATTCGTTCCAACGAAAGTGCAAGCGCATGGACTATTAACAGAAGGCAGTCAGGGTTATGAGGTGTCCATCTTACAAGAAAAACTAAAAGCTCTTGGTTTATTCTATGGACCTGTTACGGGATATTATGGTCCTATTACAGAGAGAGCTGTTGCTAACTTTCAGTATGAAACTAATCTTTCAGCAGATGGCGTTGCCGGTCCTGCTACCTTTTTAATGTTACAAGACGTAGAACAGATGGCTCGTGTTGTTCATGGTGAGGCGCGCGGCGAATCCTACTTAGGCAAAGTTTCCGTAGCGGCTGTAATATTAAATCGTCTAGAAGATTCCGCTTTCCCCAAAAATGTGAGTGATGTTATTCATCAAACGAACGCTTTTACGGCCGTTCATGATGGACAATATCATCTCCAGCCTTCCCACAATGCTTATCGTGCAGTGCTAGATGCGATGAAAGGTTGGGACCCCACTTACGGTTCCGTTTATTATTACAACCCTGAAACTGCAACAGACCCGTGGATTTTCTCAAGATCCTCCGTTACGAAGATCGGCAACCATCTCTTTGCGAAATAAAGGTGTGTAATAAAGTTTATGGATGAGGTAAAGTAGATTTGTCGAAAATCGTTTAAATTTTTTTATCCGTGAATATATTGATGATTACCGTGAAATTAATTAGCATTACCGTGAAATTATTTATTCTTTTATTACTTCAGGAAGAACAAATTTCAAAATCTGTTTGTCTAAAGCTTACGTGTAAACAAAAAGGTGTGCCCTTCTCCAGAGGCACACCTTTTTTCTATCAGTTATTATTGAAATGTTTTACTTACATGGATGAATTCTCGATAACCTGAGCGTGTCAGATGATAAGTGTCATCTAATAAACCGTCTCTTATTAAAGAATTGAGTGTTTCTTCTGGAATGACGTCAATCACTTGATCCATACGTTGATTCAGGTCTTCAAGCGATGCGTTCTTAAGAGTTACCGGATTCATCATACGAACGATTCCTTCAATACGAGAATCCCTTTTTTGGAAAAATTGCGGTGTTTTCTTGAACACATTTTGAATACGATCTTTAAATTGATTCAATTCTTGTTTGGTGTTGAAGCTTTCTGTCTCTTTCTCTCTGATTTTCTCGTTAAAGTATGTCATTTCTTCCTTGCTTAACTGTGCACGTGAGAACAGTTCGTTATAGATCTGTGTTTTATCCATCTCGATCTTAGCTAGTTCTTCCTCTTTTATGCGCTGTGTTTCCCAAATTTCTTCTTCATCTATTACTTCTTCTTCATGTTCTTTTTCAATTTCTTCTGTTGCTTCTTCTACCTCTTCAGGTACAACGATTTTTTCTTCTTTCTCTTCAAAAAGCTCTAATTGCTCTTGATCTGGATCTTCTTCAATAACAGCAACTGCTGGTTTTGATTCAAACGATGGACTCACTCTCTCTTTGGATGTGAAAGATTCAATCATCTTCTCTAACTTGCTGACCTTGTTAAAATAAATGAGTGAGATCGTTATAGCGAACAATGAACTAAATACCGAGATAAAGTCTGAAAAGCGGAAAACGAATGGTGCTGTTGCAATCTTATAAAAGATCAGTAGAGCAAATGCACCAATGATAATAATCTTTAACCAGCTTTCACGATTCTTGAATTCTGCTGATTGTTCATTGTTTTTATTTTTATTTGATAAACTCTTTAGTCGTTTCATATTCTTACCTCTTTCATAGAGATTGTCGTGCAGCTTTTTATTTTAAACGAAATATGTAAAAGTGAAAAGGAAAAGGAACATTTCATCATGTAAGTATCATGTTCATTACATGCATTTTAACATTTTAGGACATATGTCCTTCCCAACAGATCCACTTCTATTCTTTAATGATTATAGAATTTTTATTGGGAAGTGATGACATGAAAGGAATAGTGTTTGCTTTTTTAGCTGGGGCCTTTATCACACTGCAAGGGGT
The DNA here is from genome assembly GCF_015903855.1 of Fictibacillus sp. 18YEL24. Taxonomy (GTDB): domain Bacteria; phylum Bacillota; class Bacilli; order Bacillales; family Fictibacillaceae; genus Fictibacillus; species Fictibacillus phosphorivorans_C. The sequence continues at coordinate 468,286 of NZ_JACZDT010000003.1, read as the reverse complement.
CGCGAACGCACGAATCAGCCAAAACATTGGTTCATGGCAAGCAGCAACGATTACTCAATTGACCGGTTTTATCGCAGCCGTTCTAATCGTATTGATCGTAAAAGATCAAAAATGGAAACAATTTAAGAAAGTGCGTCCGATCTACCTAACAGGAGGGTCATTTGCTGCAGTTGTCATCTATGGCAATATTTACGGCATCCACTCTATAGGGGTAACGCTGACAATTGCCGTAATCTTAATCTCGCAGCTAGCGATCACGTTTTTGATCGATGGCAAAGGCTGGTTTGGCGTACTGAAAAAAGAGATGAAGGTTCCACAATTTATTGGAATCGCGATGATGATCGCTGGAGTTGTCATTTTGAAATTTTAAAGGAGAATGAGATGAGGTGGTTGGACAATGAGAGAAATTCACGATACTGAGCTGCTTCAGCACTATATGGAGACTTTTGAAATCAAACCTATCTTAAATGAAGATCTACTACCTTACCTAACTTTATACAGCTATGATCATGGTGAATTGATCTGTACACAAGGTGACCCTTATAACCATCTATACTTATTAGTAAAAGGAAAACTTAAGATATTCAACACATCACCTGAAGGCAAGACACTTATTCTTTCATTCAAAACACCTTTGGATGTTGTCGGAGACATTGAATATGTGCAAGGAACGGACTTCATCAATACCGTTGAAGCGGTCTCGGAAGTTCATATGATCGCGATTCATCATCGCTGGTTAAAAAAGTTTGCGAGCGATCATACGCCGCTATTAAAATTTCTCTTGAACGTGATCACCAAGAAGTTTTATGTAAAATCAAGTTCTTTAAGCTTCAACCTACTATATCCGGTCGAAGTGCGTTTTGCGAGCTACCTTCTGTCGGTTTGCTTTGACGAAGGAGATGCTTTGTATAGTGGCAAACTGAGTACGAGTCACCTTATAGATGCTGCTAACCTAATCGGCACAAGTTATCGCCACTTGAACCGTGTTATCCAACATCTCTCTAAAGAAGGTCTAGTGGAACGGCATAAAGGGTTTATCGAAGTGAAGAATCGTGAAGGCTTAAGCGAACTAGCTAATCACCGGAATATATACGAAAAATAAAGGAGCGTTCAACATGCTTATCGGTTTACTCTTTGCCATTCTGGCAGGCATACTGGTTGGTCTGCAAAATATTTTTAATACACGGGTCAATGACCACGCAGGAACATGGTCGACCACAGCTCTTGTACTAGGTCTAGGATTTTTAGCATCCATGACGCTTGGTGTTGTTTTTGAAGGAACAGAATTGTTTGTCCTCAAGAACATGGAAACTTGGTTTTGGTTCAGTGGCTTGATTGGTGTGGGGGTTGTTGTTTGTTTAGTTCAAGGCACACGACTGCTCGGTCCAACATTCGCCATATCTATCGTCCTAACGTCTCAGCTCGGTTCTGCTCTCATGTGGGATTCACTCGGTTTGTTCGGGCTTGAGAAGATTCCGTTTACTTCTCAGCAGCTTATAGGGGTCCTCGTCATCATCGGTGGAGTTATCGTATTTAAGTTTGGTGGGAGTACTCGTGTAGAGCAACGTGAAGTCTCAAAAATGACTCATACCTTGGAGCAAAGTGCCTCAGTTGAAAGATGATTTACGTATTCTTACGTAGTCATCTTTTTTAGGAACTTTATTATGGGTTACGGTACGTGATTTTATATTTATTACACGTTCACCGGTAAAATGGAGTTCTTCACCTCTAAATGAAGTTTAACCACCTATAAATGCTTAAATTCAACCGATGCATATGACCTCTTCACCTGAGTTACACTCTCTTTCACCGCAAACCACTTTATGACGAAAAAAACGCCCACCAAAGTGGACGTTTTTACATCTTTTAGAGCTTATTATTCGTAACTTTTTGCGCCAATATAGCTTTCTGACCAATAAGAGCTGTTAAGTTCCGCTGTTGTTACACCTTTTGAAGAAGAAGCATGTACGAATTGATCGTTTCCGATATAAACTCCGGCATGACTCGGTCCGTCACCTTCAAGATTAAAGAATACGATATCTCCTACTGCTGGTGAATCTACCTTCGTTCCTTCTGCGTAAATATCATCGATGGTACGAGGCAATTCAACATTTCCTGCTTCATTAAAGATATATTGTAAGTATCCGCTGCAATCAAATCCGTCTGGTGATTCTCCACCCCACTTATAAGGCGTTCCATCATACTTCTTAGCCACTTCAACGATTGAAGAATTACTTTCTGATGGATTGATTCCTAACGCTTTAAATGTTTCATCACCGGCGATGCCATCCACTGTGATGCCTTTATCTGCTTGGAATTTCTTTACCGCATCTGTTGTATAGTCACCATAATAATCCGTTGTTTTGCTATATGAAAAATATCCTTTTTTGTCTAACGTTTGTTGGAGGTCTTGTACATCTGAATGCTGCGTCTCAGGTTTCAGCGTTTGATCTCCAAGAGCGGCTTCACCCACTATCGGATTAAACGCCACGACACCTGCTATTGCTAATCCTGCTGCTGCTTTTTTCAAAGTAACATCTCCTTTTCTTATTTAATCTGACCTGTCCCATACTAACAGGTAGAGATGACAAAGACATTGTGAGGGAATTACAGCGGTATAACAATTTTCTACAGAATGTATGATAAATTACACATTGTAATATTTGAAAAATAATGATGGCTAAAATGATGGAAGCAAAATTTTGTACGATGTGGACAAATAGAAGGAAAGATTAGCCGTATTCTGTATAGAGTATATAAAGGGCAAAAAAGGGTAAGGAGGCATCTATTTGGAGTTCCCGTTCATTCTTACTAACTTTTGGGATGCATTGATTGCTATACCCGCCATCATCATCATGATTGAAATCCTCAAGATCTTCTTTCCTTATATCTCTCTTTGGATACCAACGATCGCCTGTTTGCTGGGCTTAATCATATCTGTTTTAATTGCGCATCCGCATAGTCTTTGGACTGGTATCGTGATGGGAATCGTCTATGGAGTTGCTGCAGTCGGATCATACTCAAGCTTTGTTTATGTTATTTATAACTATCGAGATAAGAAGCCCCAAAATCCTTATAAATAAGTTGAATGCTCGGAAAAGTTCGTTTACGGTTAGTACATAACTTAACGAACTTTTTTATGAGGAGAATGAAATGAACAGAAAAACAGCCATTGTGACTGGCACATCTAGCGGGTTTGGTATGCATTGTGCAATTGAACTTGCGAAGGCCGGTTTCTACGTAATAAGTACGATGCGAAATATCGGTCGTGCAGAATCACTATTAAAGTTGGCAGACGAAAACAAGGTAAGTGACCAAATTCATCTACATGCTCTGGACGTGACATCAACAGAATCTATTCATACTTTTAAAGACTTCATCAAAGAGTTTCCTAGCATTGATGTTTTAGTCAATAATGCAGGATTTGCACTTGGCGGTTTTTCGGAAGAACTTTCAATCGATGAATATCGTCTTCAGTTTGAAACAAATGTGTTTGGTGTTATCGCGATTACGCAAACCGTTCTTCCCTTCATGCGTAAAAACAAGCGAGGACGCATTATTAATATGAGCAGCATCTCTGGAAAATTTGGTTTTCCTGGTCTATCACCTTATACGGCATCTAAGCACGCGTTGGAAGGATACAGTGAAAGTTTGCGTATTGAACTGCGACCATTCGGTATAGATGTTGTTCTTATTGAACCTGGATCTTATCAAACAAACATCTGGTCTTCAATCGACAATTTGACCATCGATTCTCATTCTCCTTATTCCTTTTATATGGAGGCACTTCTGAAAAACATGGAAAACAGCGAGGCAGATCATGGGAACCCTATTGATGTCGCAAAGCTTGTGTCTAAACTTGCTATCTCTACAAAAACCCCTAAACTCCGTTATACGATTGGCAAAGGTGTTAGATTAACAATACTTCTAAAAAGCATCCTACCTTGGAAGATACTAGAAAGAATAATTACAATGAGATTAGTAGGAAACAAAAAGAGGTAGTCACCCGAGACTGCCTTTTTATGAGGTTCGATCATGGTTGTTCTTGAAGTAAGCATGAAATTGACCCCGAAGCATCTCTTTAAGCACACTCTTCTCTGCTAATTTTTCTTTTTCCTTTTTCATCTCTGTTCTAATTTCATGAGTTTGTACGCCGTCTTCTCGTTTGTTCGCGATCTCAACCAGCTTCTCAATATCAGAAAATGAATATTTCCGTGTCCCTTTTCCAGTACGTTCTGGAAAGAGCAATCTTTTTTCTTCGTAATATCGAATCTGTCTGAATGACAATCCTGTTAACTCACTTACAATACCTATTGAAATAACCTTCTTATCTTTATAATGTGTATTTTCAAAAGACATAGTCCAGCCACTCCTTTGCCCTACCCCCTGCTTTTACTATATCTCAATGAACCTTTCATTCAACAAAGCTGTTAGATTATCTCACTAACGTTTTCAAATCCCTCAAGCTTTAATAAGTGTTACAAAATTTTTAAACGCTGATTGAAACTAAAAGAATTTTAACGCGTAATTACTTGTGCATTCTATTCAGTAACATTAAGGAGCCTCTGATGAAGAAGATAATAGTGCTAATCGGAATAGTCATTTTGTTAACCGGCTGTACGGATGATTCAAAGCTACGCACAGATCTTATTTCACCTAAAGAAGCTGGTAAAGAGGTACAGTCTTTCTTTGAGACTGCTAAGAAGCAAAATGGCATCCATCTTTATCAAGATAAAGACGAAAAAATCTACCTAATGCTAAATGGAGCAAACATCTTACAAGATCAACCCGCCATTACATTTTCTAATTTTAAAGTAAAAGAAGACGGGGACACGCTTAAAGTCTATTATGAGGTAGAGACGGTTGCTGATTATGAAGATAAGAACTTAGAAAATCAACTATTCTATGAGGTAGAATTAAACAAAGCCTATGAAACCATTCAATTATACAAAAACGGTAAACCTTCAAACTTTGAAATGGTCTCAGGAAACACAAATTAAACATTATTGGGGGAATTAAACATGAATAACCACGAGATCGATTATAAAATTTACGGCGATGACATGCAGTTCGTCGAGGTAGAGTTAGATCCAAAAGAAACGGTGATCGCTGAAGCTGGTGCTTTAATGATGATGGAAGACGGCATCGAGATGGAGACAATCTTCGGGGACGGTTCAGGTGCATCAGGCGGAAGCGGTTTAATGGGTAAACTCTTTAATGCAGGTAAACGCGTTCTGACTGGTGAGAGTCTGTTCATGACAACATTTACGAATGAAGAGCGTGGTAAGAAACATGTTTCATTCGCCTCTCCTTATCCTGGAAAAATCATTCCGATGGACTTAAGTGAGCTCGGCGGTAAAGTAATCTGCCAAAAAGATGCGTTTTTAGCCGCTGCAAAAGGTGTAACAGTCGGAATAGAATTTCAACGTAAAATTGGTGCAGGCTTCTTCGGTGGTGAAGGCTTTATCATGCAGAAGCTTGAAGGCGATGGGATGGCATTCGTTCATGCTGGTGGAACCATTCATAAAAGAGAATTGGCACCTGGCGAAGTACTGCGTGTGGATACAGGTTGCTTGGTCGCGATGACAAGCGGTGTCGATTATAATATCGAAATGGTAAAAGGTGTGAAAACAGCACTTTTTGGTGGTGAGGGCTTGTTCTTTGCCACATTAAGAGGACCGGGAACGGTTTGGATCCAATCACTTCCGTTCAGCCGCCTAGCAAGTCGTGTGTTTGCTGCAGCTCCGCATAGAGGCGGATCGAGCGATGAAGGAAGCATTGCTAAAGGCGTGTTCGGCATGTTGAATGGAGATTGATTAAGAAAATGATCGTTAAACAGATGTTATAGTTTTAAAAAAGAGCAGAATCATCTTCAGTAGATGGTCTCTGCTCTTTTTAAAGTTTGATTCGTTTTGCATAAACGACCAACCGTTTCTCATGTTCATTGTTTTTCCTATTATATACACCTGTACAAGTAATAAGGTTCAACCTAGGCTGCTGACTAGGTCCAAATATCACACGCAGAGGTGCTTCGTCTTTTTTATAGGCAACGACCTTTTCCACTTGAAAAGTAACTTTTTCATTTTCTTTTCCATAAACGTGAATGAGGTCGCCTGCTTTCAAGTTCTTTAAATAAAAAAAGACAGCAGGTCCCCTATAATCATCAACGTGACCAGCGATAACAGCATTCCCATTTGCTCCCGGCTTAGCACCCAACTCATACCAGCCAACATCTTCTCCGTTATTTGGCACTTCCATCTGTCCGTCTTTGTTTAGCCCCTGACCATTTACAGAAGCGCTTACTTTTAAAGTTGGAATCTCAAGTTTTGTTGGAACAATACCAATGGATTCGGTCTTATTTGGCATATCGTTTTTTTTATCATCGTTATTCATGTTCACCATAGAATCAGTTTGTTGACCTGAATTTGTAACTGGTTCTTCTTGAGGTGAAACTTGAATCTTCCTCTGACTATATTCTTGTATATCGTCACTTTCATAGCTATTTCCTGCTGAGCAGCTGCTCAGCAGGAGAATAGTTGTAAATAATAATAGATGTTTACTCATTTTATTGAGCTATACGTTTGCGGTATAGGATAAACGTTAGTGCACCCAATCCAGCTACTGCGATGATTCCAGCAGTATAGTTTGCTGATGACTCTTCAGATGCTCCACCCATACCTGTTTTAGGCATTTCAGATGGCATAACCATTGAGTCTTGCAATACAAGTACTTCGATTTTATCGGCTGTATTGATTGCATAAACGCTGTACACCATATTTGCTTCGAGCTTTGTTCCAGAAAGGTCCAACACTTGCTTACCTTCAGGAGTACGAATCTCTAGATCATACGTATTTGGATCAAGTTCTTTATAATCTGTGAACGCTTTAAATGTAGCACCGCTAAACAGAGCGTCTCCACCGATCAATCCTACATCTACAGTCGGTGCATCAGGAGAAAGATGACCGATACGAACTTTCGCTTTTCCTTCAGTTGCCTGCATAGAATCTTCTGCGACTACTAACTCAATCATTTCTAGCATGTTTGCTGCAGCTACTGTATAAGCTTTACCTGCTTCAACGGTCAAATTTTGTGAGATTACAGCATTATCTTTAGTACCCGCTGCAAAGATTTCCACTTTATGTTCGCCAGCTGGCAATGGCATGTAATCTGTTGCTGCCTTAAACTCCGCACCCTCGACTACTGGTTTTCCATCGACATAAACATCTACTGCTGGTGCATCAGGCGAAGCATGTACAATACGAACCATCGCATCATTAGACTCAGCAAAAACCCCCGTTGCCATCATAGCAAACATCATAACCGCGGCAAGTGCAGACCCAAAAAACTTTTTCATTTCATCTCTCCTCACAAATGGTATACAAACGAATGCACAACAAATGTAATGCGTTTGTATATGTTATGTACCACTTAAGGTTTAAGCTTAAACCATATTTTTGAAAAATTTACATTTTAGCGTTTAGCCCTGTTTTTCGCCAGAAAAAAAGCTGTCCCCTTCACTAAGGGAACAACTTCTGATTGCTTTAAAAATATAAGGGATTAATATTAACGAAAATACTGTAAAACCGTCCCTTTGCCTTTATCGACTTCAACTTCTGCATAAGCCCCATTAACAAATGTGATCTGTGGCGGTACATGTCCACAATCCACATTGTAGATGACTGAAATATTCAATTCCTCAGCCATTTCTCTATATACGTCTTCCACTGTGTAATCATTAACTGGTTCATTTGCAGAGCTTCGGCCAAAAAGAATTCCGGAACAATTTTCAAACCAGCCAGCTAACTTCATTTGAACCAGAGATCTTCTTAGATCAGTAGTGTTCATTTCACAGTTTTCTAAGTACCATAAAATCGGTTCACCGTTAATCTTCTGTTGATTAAAATGTGCGACGTCCCCATAAGGTGTTCCGATCAGATGACGAATCGTATCAATACAACCGCCTAGCAGACGCCCAGAAAACGTTTCGGTTCTACCAGAAATCGTTTTCCACTCAGTATCTTCAGTGAGATGAAACACATAAGGTGTTGGTGCGTCGTGTTTCCATTCTTTTTGAAATTTTTTAGAAGACTTCTGAAGAATGGCATCTCCTTCTCTTGTTGAGAGAACTTTTTCCCACATCGCTGTTGTTTCATCAGAGTACTCTCCTCTTAAATCGACGAGATTTGTCCCATGTGCCGTCGCGATTCCGGTTTTCAAGGTGATGGGAAGGAGGAGAGTACTTGTGTCTGAATAACCTAAAATCCACTTGTTCGGTAAATTCGTGAAATCAACATGTTCTAACATTTCGATTAATAGCTCACCACCCCAAGGAGGGATGATTACATCTATCTTTGGATCTCTTACCATCTCATTGAATTCAGCAGCTCGCGTCTTTGCTGAAGCAGACTTCGCCTTACTTTGTGTCCAAACCGTTTCTCCACAAGTTACTTCATATCCTCTTTTCTCCATTTGAAGACAGGCTTGCTTAAACATGTCATGAAGAGGTGATTGAACACCTGAAGAAGGAGCGGTCACTCCGATCGATGCATTATCGTTGAATACTGGATATAAAATCATTTGAACTCATCCTACTTTTTGTATTTTTTCTGTTGTTAAGTAAACTTCCACAAAGTTTGTTAGAGTTCCTTCAATCTTTCGCAATTAGAGGTGGTTCCACTTTGATGACTACTTTCCCTTTCGCTCTTCCCGTTTCTACATATTCAATTGCTTTCTGTGCATCTTCAAAGGGAAAGACTTTATCGATCACGGGTAGGATATCTTCTTTTTCTACCAACTCAGCAATCTTGCTTAACTGTTTTCCGCTTGGTTTCATAAATAGAAAATGGTAGTGAACGTTATGTTTTTTTTCAAGCTTTGTTAACTTGCTACTCACAATAGAAAAGATCACTTTTTTGAAGAAGCCCAAGTTGTTTTCTTCTGCAAATGCCTTATTAGGAACCGCTGAAACAGAAACAATCCTTCCTCCAGGTTTTAATACTTCAAATGACTTTTCCAGATAAACCCCACCTAACGTATCAAAGACTGCATCATACCCGTTAAGAACCTTCTCAAAATCTTGTTCTTTGTAATTGATGATCTCGTCAGCTCCTAAAGATTTTACAAGGTCATATCCTTTATCACTCGCTGTAGTCGCTACATAAGCTCCCATTGCTTTGGCAAGTTGGATAGCAAATGTTCCTACCCCACCCGCACCTGCATGGATTAAAATCTTTTGTCCTTCTTTCAATTGAATAACCTCATGAAAAGCTTGCCAAGTTGTTAATCCAACTAACGGAAGTGAAGCACTCTCCACTAAAGATATGTTACTTGGTGCGATGGCCACATCTTCTTCATGAATTGAAATATATTCGGCGAATGTTCCAATGCGGCTCTTTCTTGGTCTGCCAAACACTTTATCTCCAGGTTGAAACAAAGTGACTTTACTTCCTACCTGTTCAACGGTACCTGAAAAATCATTTCCGAGAATTAATGGCATTTTGTAGGATAAAAGCATTTTTACTTTACCATCTCTTATTTTAAAATCTATCGGATTTATACTTGCAGCGTGTATTCGGACTAAAAGATCTTGCTCTCCTAGTTTAGGTTTATCCACTTCTGTATCTTGGAGTGTTACGTCCTTCCCATAGCGTTCGATCATCATTGCTCTCATATGATTCATTAAACCTCCAGCATCTCGCCCATTTCTTTATGATTTTACTATTATGTACAACGAACAAGCTACTCTAAAGGAGCAGCTATCATATTCATATATCGAACAAACTGTTTTGCGGAAGGAGGAAACCCCTTTATGAACAATAATCCTATGAACAATCATCCATATAATCATCAACATCAGTACTCCCTTGACGAATCAGATTATGTGGAGCGTCAGATGGAAGAAGATGAAGCAGGTCCATTTTCACCACCGCCCCAACAATTTGCACAAAGCCAGATTCCACAACCTTTTTTCACTCAAACTTTCCAGCCTCCTCAGATACGTGCCCGATTGTGCAACTGTTTAGGAAACTGGGGCCTTTTAGGTCTTCGTAGTCCAGGTCAGTTTGGCCGTGACTTTTGGTTCTTCCCAGTAGCCATTCGCCAAAACAGCGTAACCGGCTATATCTGGGTCGGCGGTCGCCGTCAGCGTGTAAGATACGGATTCTCACAAATTCGAAACTTCATTTGTACTGGTTGATATAGTAGCTTAGGTGTACTTATGCAATCTTCTTATACTTGCTGCTATGAAAAAAATATCCTTTCTGCTCGTGAAAAAAACCGCTCCCATTGGGAACGGCTTTTTTTCTTCTTATAATAGATCACCAAGTATATCATCTAAGATTCCTTCGTCATCATGTTCGTCTTCTTCCCATTGGTCATGGTCATTACCATCGAGAATGTTATCTAGATCCAGGCTGGCATCTAAGTTCAAGTCTAAGGAAGCTCTGTCCTCATCACTCCAACCATTATCTTCTGCCCAATCTTGAATCTCAGCTTCTGTCATTCCTTCTGCTTTTGCCCACGCTTGAAGATCTGACATCTCCCAGTGATTTGCTTCTGCCCAAGCTGCAAATTCACCTGAAGTAACGGTTTCGTTATTTTCAATCGCAGCGTTGAGCTTCGTGCTAAGGTCTACAGTGGTGCTGTCATCGTGAGCAAAGGCCGCAGTACCTCCACCTAATAGCAATCCGAAAGCTAGTCCTGTACTTGCAAATTTCTTCATCATGATTCATCACACTCCTGTAATTTTTTTGTCTTGCACTAAGCTAACGAAGAGGATGTCGAATCAGATCATTTTTTTAATGAATATGAGCAGAAAGACTTATGATCCTTCAAATATTTAGGTGTTGCCCAAAAGTTATGTTTTAGCAGTAAAAGAATTAAACCAAATTTTTTTGTTGAGAATTACGCTTCTTCTGAATAATAAATGCAACAATACCTATTAGCACGGAAATGCCGACACTAACATATAGACCTGGACGGATGGTTTCTTCAAACCAGGTACCCGTAACGGCTAAAGTGATCAACACGATTGCCACGATTGACATCAGCTTCACCCACATAGATTGTTTTAAGATTTTCAGTGAAGACAGTATGATAAATAACCAGTTGAATAAGAGTAAAATTCCAGCTGCTGTTGTAATGTACTCATAGATCCGTCCTGGGAGAAGAAGAGCTGTGATGATACTCGCTAAAAGTCCCCCTGCTCCTAAACCCATTGCGGGAAGCGGCAGTTTTTTAAATTTCACTGTTTTCGCAAAGATTTTCGGAGCATCTCCATCTTCTGCAAGCGTCCTTAACAGGTTCGTCACTCCAAAGAGTGCTGCTGCCATCGCTGAGAATCCAGCTATAATGATCGCCCCATTAAATACATGCGGAAAGAAACCTAAATGATACCTTTCCATCGCCGTAACAAACGGACTTTCTTTGTGATCAAAAGTTTCTAAAGCTACTGTAGTCACGGCAAGTCCGATTGATAGGACATAGATAATAGTAAGGATAAAAAGCATGATCGTCCCTGCTTTTGAAGCATCTTCTGTCTTTTTCAGTTGCATCGCCATCATACCGATCACTTCTATACCGCCAAATGCATAAAACGCATAAATGAGGGACGACCAAAAGCCTTTGAGCCCTCCTGTAAAAAAACCGTTGAACGAATTCGGTATTTCAAGATCATAGTTCTTTCCATCAACAAAACCGATAAGTCCTGCTATCGCTAAAATAATGAACATCACAATAGCTGCTACTTTTATGACAGCTAATAAATTTTCAACTTGATCAAATTTCTTTGTTCCTGCTAATACCACAATAATAGCTAAGACGGCATAAAATGCTGCAAAGATCCAAAGTGGAACATGTGGCAACCAAAATTGAGAGAGAATGGAGAGCGCAGTAAGCTGGCTGCCCATGATCAAAATACTTGAAACCCAATAGTTCCAGCCACAGCTAAAACCCGCCCATCTTCCATAGGCATGACTGGCATAATAGCAAAACGATCCTTTTTGAGGATCTGATGCTGTCATTTTGGCTAATAACTGAAACACGATGTATGTTCCCATAGCAGCCAATAAAAAGGAAAAGACGATTGAAGGACCGGTTAGCTGAATTCCGATTGTGGATCCTAAAAAATAGCCTGTTCCAATTGTACATCCTACTCCAACAAGAGAAAGCTGCCACCAAGCCATGTTTTTTGCTTCTGATTGATCTAGTTTAGGTTGAATCGGTGCACTACAATTGGTTTTCTTCACAATAATACCCTCCTGCTTTACAGGTATTATTGTTTATCTTAAGCGGTTGAATATTCATTAACTAATGAAAAAACAGCTTTTAAAAAGCAAAAGCTGTTTTTACGATAAAAGAAACGAGATACCTTTATAACCAAAATAAAAACCGAATCCCATCAATGATAATCCTGATAACTTCGATATCCATTCTAAAATGCGGTCGGCCAGCATCTTACGAAAGCTGCTTGATACGATTGCCATTGTGAAATCCCATAATAGAATGCCTGAAAATATGGCAGCACTATAGAGAAGGAGACTTTCTAACGAATATTTCGTTGCTGTTTCTGCGAGTATAGAACCGTATATTCCTAACCAAAATAAGATAGTAAGAGGATTGGTAAGTGACATAAGAAAACCCGCCATAAAACTTCTGCTGTTATGTACGGTGTAATCTTGTTGACTGCTCTTTTTTTCCGCTGTGGCTTTTTTAAACGTCTCAATTCCCGTATAAAGAAGAACAAAACTGCCAAAAAGCCAAAGAAATGTTTTGATAAAAGGTGTATTAATATAGCTAACCAGTCCCATGTAAACCATAAGCATATACAGTGCGTCTGCAACAGTTGCACCTAATCCGACCATCCAAGCTTGCCAAAATCCGTATTTGATTCCGCGGTCCATCTGTGCAGCATTGACCGGACCGATCGGAGCAGCAAGAGATAAACCTAACAGTACGTATTTTACAAATAAAATCATCGAAGACCTCCACGTATAAGATGGACAACTCATACCTGTCTTCATCTTATTCGAAAGGAATCTTAATCAGACCTAAAAATCTAATAGTGAATGGGAGTTCATACAAATGGATCATCAGTTAAGCCCTAAGGTTCAAGAGGCACTCCACCATGTAAAACGTGCCGATGAGGCAATGATTGAAGCACAAGCTAATCAAACACCATCCTGTTTTCAAACTGCAAAGCTATGGCTCGAAACTGCTCAACAATCGGTACATAACGCAGGTGAAGGATTAACAGAAGATGAAAAAAAACAGCTTCACCATGCTAAAGAATATTTAAGACACTTACATGAAACACAAGCTGCTCTTCAAGAAACTAGATACGAGTAACGTATAAATCCCTCATGAAAGCATCATGAGGGATCTTTATGTTAGGCAAATAAATTTCGGATAAATCCTGCTTGATTGACCGTTTCAGTTTTCACATCAACATTGAGTTTGCGAATGTTGTCACAATAAATGTGAAGTCTTTTTGCTTTATCTGCGTTTAGATAAGAGGCGTAGTTGTCCAGCTTATCTACTTCGCGTAATACGTCTTCCTTTGTGTCTGCTTTCTCGATCCTGCTGCAGCACGAGCTGATCTGGTCATAAACAGACATGCTAGCCACCTCCTTTATGTTTTGTTTAATAATTCCCTTCTCCAAATTTTTAAAACTGAGACCTATGAACTGTTAAGTCGTTTAGCAATATTTTTCATAAATTCCGGAATCGATGCGATCGCATTATCTCATTTAGTCTCTATGTAAGTAACATATACAAAATTTAGACTCTCCACATTCTCGCCTCCTCAATGAACACCTTTTTTAGAATCCCAGTTCCCTTTAGATTTTCTGATCTCTATGATCTGCCCGATATGATAGGCATTATGGATGTTTATATTGGCAAGTACAGAATACCAAGGATCGTGACGGTCTTCATGAGCAGAAATCTCAAAAATACTCTCATCTGCTTCTTTTACAACAGTGGCCCAATCCGTTAGTACAGCAAACAATTGATTCTTAGCTGTTTCCCAGTCCTGAATATTTTCGTTCTCAAACGTATCATCATTGCTTTCAATCTTTTGCTGGGGCGAATTTCCTTTAAACCTCTGTAAGTAGCGTTCGTTCCAGAAAATCAAGTGGTTGACGATCTCCCATATGGAGTTGCTATCTCCTGTTTTTTCTCTTGCTTCTTCAGCCGTAAGTCCTTCAAGTGCCCGATCAACGGGAACAAACCAGTTTGGTTCATTATGGTTGGCTGCCATTTGATTTAATAAAATCGTTTTTTGATACATAAAAAAACCTCCTTGTGCAGAACTGTTTACGAACGTACATTCTGCATCAGGAGGTTGGATTCCTTTTTATTAACTTCAAATATTTTGCTTCACTTCTAGTTCTGATAACTGTACACGACGACCTTCTTTACTTGAAATTGCTGCTGCTTCATTTATGGCTGTTAAATTTACGATATCATCCCTTGAAATCGTCGACTTTTTACCTTTTTCAATGGCATCAACCCATTGCTCCATATTAGAAGAAATTGGATTCGGCAGCTCTGGGTTTACCCAATCCTCTGTGTTAAGGTGCTTACTTTTAATCCTTACAACTTGCCCTTCCACCATGATTGTACCTTCCGTGCCGTAAAGTTCAAGTTGCTGCGGACTTCCATAAGACAAGAAGCCCGTCTCAATCATACCCATAGCACCTGATTCATACTCCACCATAACGACAGCGTTATCATCTACACCTAATTTGTATAATTCATTTAGTTTACCGCTTACAGCCTTTACTTTCCCCCCTAAACGATTCGTTAAATAGATCGGGTGTGCCCCAAGGTCGATCAGCGCACCTCCGCCACACTCTTCTTTATTATAAAAGTGCGGTGGAAGCCATCCTTTTGGATTTTCTTCTGAAGGTACAGATCCGTTATGTGCAACACGGCATCTGATGTATGTAATATCTCCAAGAAGTCCTTTGTCCAAAGCTTGTTGGGCGTAGAGATAAAAGCTTTCTGTCAGTCTTGGTAGATTGACCATTAATTGTACGTTATTTCTATCTACGGCCTCTAAAATTTCTTCGCATTCTTTTACAGTAAAAGCGAGAACTTTTTCAGTGAAAATGTGTTTCCCATGGTTCGCAGCGGCGATAATGACCTCTTTATGACGGTTGGTTGCCGTTGTCACAATGACTCCGTCGATGTTTGAATCATCTAGGACGTTCTGTAGGTCCGCTTCATACGATACCCCTAATTCTTCCGCCCACTGGGTACCCCGCTCTTGGTTTTCATCCCAAACCGTTTTTATAGTGATCGCTTCATTTCCCATTGCTTCTCGTGCGTAATCAACCGCATGCACGTGCCATTTACTGAGTAGAGCTACGTTCATTACCTTCATCACTCCTCAAGCTAGAATTATTACCATTATACATAAGAGAGACGTACTATATTGTTTTTCTAGAAGTTTAGAAGTTTTCCAAAAGTTAATAGCGTAACGATTTTATATACTACTCTTAACTGCGCCTTCTATTTTCACCATTCTATTTTGAAGTGACTCTACAAAATCTCCCGCATGGTCAAAATAAAGATGCACTTTATTAATCTCTTGTTTTTGTCCAAAGTAACCTCTTGCATGTACTGGATCCTTAAAAACGATCTCATATTTCAGCTCGTCGCTAATCCCAAAAATAATCGTAAGTATTCTTGGGAAAGCCGTAGCATGGAATACTCTCTTTTCATTTATGATGCTTCCACTTTTGCTGTATTTGATTGAAGCAGGCTGTATATAGTCAATCTCGCTTAAATCGAAATACAGAGATCGTCTAGCACCAATTTTCATTCTTACTTTATCTTTGGTAATACGAAAAGGGGTATTTCTCATTAAGTTATAATCACCTAGCATGTAGATAACACTGTAAATATGTAAAACTAGCATAATAAGAGCTATGTTAGGTTCTTCTTTTTTAAGGTATATATGAAACACAATCATCTCAATGATCTGTTCGTGTATTAATGCTAGAAATAGATAAAAATAGCTGGAGTTTTTATGAAAGAAGTAGCTATCATTCTGAATCATCATACGGTTTTTTGTACTCCATTTAAAGAAAGCATGGTATAAGATGTTCCACTCCTTTTTAATGAGCAATAATAGAGGGTTCTGATCTATGTTTCCTTTCTTATACATAAGAAATAAGTAAATAAACAAACTCTCAAATAAAATGATGACTATGACAATTGAGATTAATAGTTGGCGATCCATAAATACATCTCCCTTCCTTCACCATATTCTTCAATTTAATTGTAAAGGAATGGTAATTAATTAATAGGAAAAATAAGGGTTTTCATACTTTCGTAACAATTTTATGGCGAATTCGTTAACTTACCTCTTATTTGGAAGGAATCAAGATTGAACTTGCTATTTATCATCACACGTTATTCAACATTAAGAACAAAAAAAGCCGTACTCGAAAAGCAATATCTTCTCAAGTGACGGCTAAAAGTTATGAGTCAAATCGTTTTATAGTACAATACGGTCGTATCTAATCCACCTTTATCATTCTTAGCGAAAAAGGGTATTCTTCCCGCCTCTTGAAAACCACATGATTGATAAAGTAGATTTGACGGATCACCTTCTCTTGTATCTAAGACAAGCAAAGACAGCCCAATTTCTTTTGCTTTTTGTTCAGCGTGAAATATCAGCTTTCTTCCGATTCCTTTTTGTCTGAACGCTGGGTGTGTCATGAGCTTAGCTACCTCAGCTCGATGAGTACCGTTTGGTTTTTTACACAAGTGAAGCTGAATGGTCGCTGCGATCGCACCATCTATTTTTGCCACCCAAAACATGATATCAGGGCTCATACAGCTTTTCCAAAAATCATCAGCTTCTTGTTTTTTTAGCGGAGGCAAAAAACCGATGGATGCTCCTTCATCTACTACTTTTATTAATAGATCAGACAATTCGTCTGTACATTCGTCAACATTCCGTATTTCAACAATCTCCATTCCCATTAGCCCCTTCATCACCATTTGTTATCATTCATTTTAATACTCATTTTCATTGAAAAGAAGAGGGATTTGTCGAAAATCGGATAAAATATTTTATACGTGAAATTAAGAAGGTTATCCGTGAAATTATTAACTCTATCCGTGTATATATGAGAAGTTACCGTGAAATTAATCAAGGATGTTAAAATTTCAGAGCCAGAATGTTCGCGCGATATGTACAATGTAAACGTATTTGTCCACATTTATAATACACCTCTTAAAAAGTGGCTAAATCTTGCTAGCAGCCAGCATTTTAGATTGATTTTAACCATGCATTCTTGTCATAGCCTCTTTTCTCCCAATAACCAACGTGCTCCTTTTCGATTAACTCGATTCGATTCAGCCATTTTACGGATTTGTATGCATACATTTTGGGGACGATCAAGCGGACTGGACCGCCGTTATTTTGCGAAATGAGTTTACCATCTATTAATACAGCAACCATGATGTCATCCATCATCGCTTGCTCAATCGTTAGCGTGTCTGTGTACACGCCATCAGCCGAGTAAAACTTCACATATTTTGCTTTATCCTTAACACCTGCTTCTTGTAACAATTTCTTGAGCGGAATCCCTTCCCATGTAACATCATATACACTCCACCCTGTCACACAATGAAAATCGCTGACTTGCACGTCCCGGTGAACATTCACAAACTGATTCCAATTCCACTTTTGTTTTCTGTCTACATGGCCATCGATTGCAAAGCTAAAATTATCATTATTGATCTCAGGAATCTCCGTTACAGTGTAATAGCGGAATTCCCCTCTTCGCCCACCGCCAATAGGAGGAGCAGATTTTGGACTTGGACTTGGCAATGGATTTAAGTTGTTCCCATCAGGTAAAGCTTGTTCACTGCTTCCTAAATCCTCAGGCAAGAAAGGTTTAATCCATTTTAAGAATGAGGGCAGAAACGCCACGGCAATAATACTTCCACTAAGAAGTTTTAAAAATGTCCGTCTTCTATAGACTGGATTCTCTTCACTAATCATCATCGGTTCTTCCTTAGGCTGAGGGACGGTCTTTCTTGCAGTCAATCGTTTAAACCACTTGCTTCGCGTTACGCTGTGATAAGTGGCATAAGGAACCCCAAACCATGTTGCAGCATCATGAAAGAACAAAGATACAGAACTCACAATCGGTGGAAAGTAACGATGAAACGTGAGCTGCAGTCCGGTAATGATCAGTACAGTTACGATACTAAGTACAATAAAAAGGTTCAGACGGTGTTCTCTCTTTTTACTTAACGTATAATGGTGTTTTTTCATTTTAGGTATGTAAAGGAGGAGAGGCAGACAAAAAAGGAGGCCTATCCATATATGGATATCTTTTATCCATACTCTTAATGTTGGAAGTGTCGAGCGGAATGAAGATGAAAATAAGGCGAAGCCCGTTACACTCAAAACTAGAAAAAGGACAGCGTTTACATGGTGTAGGCGGTTTAACTTTTTACCAAAACTTATGTTTTTCTGGAATAAAAGTTTAATGTTCATGCAACTTTCCTCCCCTTCTTTTGTAAGGATTATTCAGCTCTCAAATCTTGTGTAAATCAACATATAGAGAATACGAAAAAAATGAACAAATCGATCAATCATTCTATAAATTCATCTCCAGAGATCTTTCAATCCTTACTATTCAGTTAGCTTTGTCACTCCGCTGCTGCCTATGCATACACTATACTCGAGAATAACTTAGGGGAGGATCTGATGATGAAGCATTCTAAAAATAGTTTATTCTCACAACATCATCCATCTCAGCATGAAAAAGAAGAGAATGATTCGAATCAATGCGATGGCTGCATATGTGAAATTTTCCGAAGATTAAATGAAGAATGTACAGATGGATGTACGGCAAATAATCAGTTTTTCTACATTCTTCCTAAAGGTCAAAATCAACCTGTCGGCGAAACACCAATACCTTTTCGATTTCTTAGGTTTGATCCAGAAAGTTGCTGCGCATTCTTTGAAATAAGAATTGAACAAAACACTGTTACATTGCAAGTCGCAGTTGACTGTCACGAGATTAGTGGAATTGTACCGCTTCAATAGAAAGGAGGAGCACTTATGCTAAAAAACTGTGGCTGTTCAAACCATTCAAAATGCAGTGGATGTGCATGTTGTGTATTAAAGGAATTAGAAGAGAAACTTTCCACGAATTGTGATACCAGTGTGAATCCATCTATATTTCTTTTAAATAAAGGAACACGTGACCCTATTCAACTTACAGGAGAGTTGCAAGAAGGCTCCACTATATTTCAACTGTTGAAGTTTGATCCGAATTCCTGTTGCGCTTACTTTTCTTATGTAGACGATTTAGGTATTACACGGACTTTTATTATTGATTGCAGAAATATTAGCGTCGTCGCCATCGGTCCACCTGGAATCAATAACAATAACAACTCTGTTTCATTCTAGAAAAAAAAGGAACGACTTAATCCTCGTTCCTTTATGTATATCTTCTATTGTTTGGCAATACAAACTCTATTTCTCCCTGTTCTCTTCGCTTCATATAATGCTTTGTCTGCGTCTTTAATCATCATACTTCCATTCGTTGTTGTTTCTGGGAAGTTAGATAACCCAACAGAAACCGTGATGTTCACTTCTGTTCCACTGTTTAAGAGGAAGGCATGCTGTTCGACTGTTGATCTAATTCTCTCCGCGATTTTTTTTGATTGATCCAATGTACTGTCTACGAGCAATACTGTAAATTCTTCTCCGCCGTTCCTACTCACAATGTCTGTTGGCCGTGCACATGATCTAAGGATTAACCCTAAATCTTTTAAAACAACATCACCTTCTGAGTGTCCATATGTATCATTGATTTTCTTAAAGAAATCAATATCGATATAAAGTAGGGATAGCTTTTTCTTCTTTTCAAGATCTGCCATACAACGGTTAAATACTTCATCAAATTTCCTAACATTATTCAGCCCTGTCAATGGATCAATCGTTGACTCAGCCTTATACTTATCAAACATCATCTGACTCTTAAATAAAATTTGTAGTACCTGAAACGCTACATAACCGGAGAGAAAGGACACGAACCAATATCCAGGAATTAAGTATAGCAGCAACTGTTGGTCCTCAATCAGATAGAAAAATAAAAGAGTTGTTAGTAGATTAGCAAAAGTGAGCATGGACCATTTTTTTATCTGATGGCTTAAGTTTGTTCTTGCTATAACGATTGAAAACAAGGTAACCGCTAACATTAAGAGACTAGACGTATAAGAAGAAATATTAATCCCTATTAAAAATCGCCCTGCGATGACTAAGACCATTCCTACTAATGCCGGCACTGCTCCACCGAAATAGGCTAGTAGAATAATCGGAATATGTCGGAGATCGATCAACGTTGTACCGATTGGAATGCTGTACTGCATGAGGATATTACTGAACAATCCCCCCGCCACTCCTGTCGTGAGCTTCTTCTTTATCGAAGAACTCATTCTAAGTGGTGGATCTTTCTTAATTTGGGTATACAGAAATAATAGTGCGACTAAGATTGCAAGATTAGCAAAAAGCTGTTTAACAATTATCATTTTTATCACCATCTAGTAAAGTACCATATAATACATCCAAAAACTAACATAATTTCCAACTTATTTGTTACATTTATCTTTTTTTATCTTTAAACATACAAATCATTCGCACTATCCACATCGTACTTATATGATTAAGAAAGTTACTCATCAATATAACTGGAGTGTTCATTTTGACAAAGCTTTTATTAATCGGTGGTGGACATGCTCATCTTTCCATACTACGCAGTCTTTTACATGAAGAAATTAGTGATTTACAAGTTACACTTATTACATCGTCAAAATTTCAATATTATTCAGGAATGTTTTCGGGATTTACAGAAGGCCTATATGATGAAGATGAAATTCGGATCGATTTAGAATCGTTATGCACTCGAGCTTCTGTCTCGTTTATAGAGGACACCATCATCTCTTTTGACCCCATGCAGAAAGTGTTGTTGGGTTTTTCAGGCGGAATCTATTCTTTTGATGTGGTTTCTTTCGATATTGGTTCTGGAGTTGCATTAGACTTAACCCAAAATGTTGGATTAAACATTAAACCAAACTACCGCTTTACAGAGCAGATCAAAGAATTTCGTTCAAGCGAAAGCCCAGTTATCATCGGAGGAGGTTCTGCTGGAGTAGAGCTGGCATTTTCGACATCCGCTTGGCGTAAAAAGCAAAGTTTGAAGAATCCGGTAACCTTGATCAGTTCATCGCCACTTCTTCATTCTTATGGAAACAAAGCGACAGAGAAAATTCGAGAAATTGCTAATTATCATAATCTCGTATACTACGAAAATGAACAGATAGAGAAATTGAAGAACAGCATCATCATTACTGATAAGGATACAGAGATAAAATATTCAGCTATCATGCCCGTAACCGGACCAAAAGCAAGCTCTCTATTTCAACAAGCATTGCTTTCTACTGATGCAAATGGATATTTACTCGTTGATGACACACTACAGAACGCTGAATATCCTTATGTGTTTGGAGCTGGTGATTGTGTGTCTTTGGAGGGTTATCCTAATCTTCCGAAGAATGGTGTCTATGCAGTTAGACAAGGACCTTTCTTATGGAAAAATATCAAGCGTTTGATCACAGGAAGACCACTAGTACCTTTCAAACCACAAAAAAAGTTCGTTTCTATTCTTTCGACCGGTGAAAAACACGGTTTATTTACTTATGGCGACCTCGTTATTTATGGAAAATGGGCTTGGAGCTTAAAGAATAGAATCGATCGTAAATTTATGAACAAACATCTTTAGTTCAATCCGCTAGGTTATGTTCTCAAGAATAAAACGAGCAGAACATTTTCTGCTCGTTTTATTCTATCTAAACCAACTAATGTACTTTTTTGTTAGTTTTGGTATTGTTCCGCTAAACAACTTGCTCCTCCAGTATAGATCAGCGGTTCGTTGGATGGCGGCTGCATGATTGGGATATGGATAGATCATCTGTGAAAGGTCTCCTATCTTTCTCCCTTTTTTCATTGCAAAAACAACTGCCTGCATCCAATCACCACTACCATTCCCTATTGCATGCGCACCTATGATCTTACCATTCTGGTCGGTAATAATTTTTATTAACCCGTCCGCTTCTTGATCTGAGATAAACCGATCAACATCTGTTAAAGGAACTTCATAAACCGAAAACTTAATTCCAAACTTTCTCGCTTGTTGTTCCGTCATGCCTACATGAAAGATCTCAGGTTGGATATAAATGTTCCAGGGGATGTGATCGTAGCTCATTTTCTTAGGTACACCAAGTATTGCATTCTGAACGACAACTTTCCCTTCTTCCCCAGCTACATGTGTAAAAGTGAATTTGCCGTTAATGTCTCCGATTGCAAAGATATGAGGTACATTCGTCTGCAACTTTTCATTTGTTGGGATGAATCCTCTTTCATCCTGAAATACCCCCGCAGCATTCAGATTCAAACGTTCACTATTCGGTTTTCTGCCGACAGCCAAAAGAATCTGATCATATTCCTCTGTATAATGCTCATTACCTTTGTGAATCGTGACCCTTTTTCTTCCGTTTGATGTTATCTGTACTTTTTTTACTTCTGAATTTAAATGAATCGTTAACTCCTTCTCCAATATGTAAACCGCAGCTTTTTGGATGCTTTCATCCTCTGTTGATAGGAGTTTCTTTCCCTTTTCAACAATTGTCACTTTGGAACCTAAACGTGATAGAGCTTGCGATAGTTCTAGCCCTATGGCGCCACCACCAACTACAAGAAGGTTCTCTGGCAATTCTTTTTGCTTAAATAAGTTTTCGTTCGTCCAAAATCCTGCATCATTTAAACCTTCTATCGGCGGTATAAGAGGTCGTGAGCCAGTAGCAATAACAATCCTTTTCCCGTATATCTCTTGATTATCAACTCTCACAGTGTTTGCCGAAGTGAATGTTCCCGCTCCCTTATAGAGATCGACACCTAGTGACGTAAACCGTTCATCACTATCATGCTTTTGAATCGCAATTATGGATTGCTGTACACGTTCATTTACCTTTCCTAAATCAACAGATCCAGAAACATCTAGACCAAGTTCCCTCCCTTTGCTTCTGGCAGTATAAATATCCTTGGAAGCTTGTATAAAAGCTTTTGAAGGTACGCAGCCAACGTGAAGACAATCACCACCTAGATGCCGTTCTTTTTCAATTAGAGCTACTTTCGCTCCAAGAGAGCTAGCTCCAGAAGCTACCGTAAGCCCACCAGCACCTCCACCGATAATAACAACATCATACTTCTTCACATCTCTCTCTCCTTGTGTTGCAAGATTTTCTTAGCTTCAAGCAATCTTTGCAAAGCTGTATAAAGTTCAATCACAAAAAATAGTAATGTTATGAGGGTCAAATATTCAGAGAATATGATCATAAGACTGAACAAGATAAACCCTTCTGTCCGTTCAGCTAACCCTGCTTGATAGTAGAATGACTTCATACCTTGCTTCTCACTCACTGCTCCTACTGTTAGAAAGATTGTCATCGATACAATAATTGACACGGATAAGAGCAAAAGTGGAAGCTGCGAATCAGGAAAAGCTATCGCTAACCCAATGATCACACTAATCTCAACAATCCGATCAAAGGTAATATCTAATACAGTTCCCCATGGAGAAGGTTTTGTAAGTCGTGCCATCGTACCATCAACTGCATCGAGAAATCCTGAAAACCATAGAACACATACAGCAAGGATCGGCCGATCAAGATAGATCCACACACCAGATGAAGCCCCAATGATAAAAGCGATCCAAGTAACTTGATTCGCACTGAGTCCCACTTTCAATAATAGTTTTGCCGTACTCAGAATAGTCGGCTGCACATACTTTCTTGCATGAGTATCTAGCATTTACTTCTCCTCACTTCTGATCTTCCACCGATAAGTATCGTTTGATCTGTTTTTTATATAGTACGGGAAGAACTGTAATGATAATGAATAGAATAATTGCGATATAAAGGAAGGTTGAAGTATCAGCTGCCGTGCTCGCTCCTAGGAATGTATAAGCAAATGTTCCTGGAACAATGCCTATTAATGTCCCGAAAAAGAATTGGATGCCTTTGACTTTAGACATCCCCGCTGCATAACTAATCAAGTCAAAATGAAAAATCGGAATAAGCCGAAGAAGGATGATAACTAAAAATCCATTCTTTTCTAGCACGTTCTGTAATTTGCTCAGTTTCCTTCCCCATTTAGATTCAATTCGACGAGCTCCTATCTTTCTTGCTGTAATAAAAGCAAGGAGAGCTCCAGTCGTAGCTCCTATAAGAGTAAGAACAAACCCCCAAACCGGTCCGAATGCTAACCCCCCTGTCAAAGAAAGAACAGAAGCAGGAAACAAAACAAAAGGTCTGATGGAATACAATAAAACGTATACGAAAGGTGCCACAGCTCCCATTGTTAAGATCCATCTACGAACTGATTGTGGAGTAACGTCTAGAACCGTTTGATTCAAAACAATGAGTGAAACAACCAAAAAAACAAAAAATATAATAGAGAAAACCGTCTTCTTCATCTCTTATTTCTCCAATCTTAAAACCACTTATCCTTCGTAGACCTTTACTTGCTCACCTATATTCACCTTTTCTGGAGATGTTAATGTAATAACAGCCTCTGAATGTTCAATAGATAAGACACTATGAAACTTCCCGTCTTGATAATACGTTTCGATCACTTCAGCTTTTCTTCCACTCTGATCTTCATTTCTTCCCATCTTAAGACGGCTTACGGGGATGAAGCGCTCTTCTGTCCAAATTCCCCCTTGAAGAAACGAAGCTACAAACGAATTAACGGGAGATTCATATAAAACATGTGGACTATCTAGTTGTTGGAGCTTACCCTCATTTAACACGGCTACACGATCCCCAAGAGCCATCGCTTCCTCCAAATCATGCGTTACGAACAAAACGGTTATGTTTTCCGATTTTAATAGATGTTTGATCCATCTCCTCGTCTCTTTTCGAAGTTCCGTATCTAGACTTGAGAAAGGTTCGTCCAATAATAGAACTTTAGGATGTACGATCAGAGACCTTGCCAAAGCTGCACGTTGTTTCTGACCGCCAGAAATCTCATGAGGAAAATGGGATTCTAAACCTTCTAAACCCACTCTTTTCATCATTTCTTTACTTTTATCATATCTCTTATTTTTACTGACTTTTGCCATCTTTAACCCGAAAGCTACATTTTCTAAAACGTTCATATGCGGAAACAGAAGTGATTCTTGAAACATATATACTACCGGCCTTTGTTGTGGAGGTACGTTTGTTAAATGTTCACCATCGATCACAATCTCTCCACTGTCTGTCTTCTCTAATCCGGCAATCAGTCGGAGTAAAGTAGATTTCCCAGTACCCGAAGGACCGACTACGGAAATAATCTCTCCCTTTCTTACACTCAGTTGATTCAAGTTCAGTACTTCTTTATCCTTGTAAACTTTCCTGATATCACTTAATTCGATAAAATGAGATTCCATTCTTCACCTCGGTTGTTTTGGAATAATTAGTCTTAAAGCACCTTCTATTAAAAGCCACACCGCTATAGGTATCAATGCAAACAAAATCGAAAAACTTGCGATCACTGCGTCATTTGTTGTTTGAAAATAAGGAAAGAATATGATTGCCATCGTGTTAACTTCTCCACCGCCGATAAGTGCTGTTAAAAAATACTGTCCGAGTGAAATCACAGTAACAAGAAAAACAACACTCCTGATACTCGGAATCAGCTGCGGCAAATAAACATTTCGGAATACCGCCCATGAACCTCCACCAAGAGAAACCGCAATTTCCTCCTGTCTTTTTCCGACTCGCTCAAATCCTGCGCGCAACACTTTTATCGTGTAAGGAAGAGTTGGTAATAGATGGACAATGACTACTCCTGTCCAATGATTAGCAATTCCAAGTTTAATAAAAGTTAGATGTACACCAAGCGCAATTACAATAGAAGGTATTAAGATAGGAGACAATAATAACGTCTCTACCACACTTTTACCTTGGAAGATATGAAACGCCAACCCTTTCGCAGCCGGAAGTCCAATCAATAGATTCAGCAATAATACTAGCAAGCTAATGCCTAACGAAGTATAGATCGCCTCTGTAAATTTTGAGCTATGCCATAACATTTCGTGCCAGCCTCGGGTCGTTAATGAGCTTGGAAAGAGCTCTCCATATTCCCACCTTTGGACAAAACTGGTCAACACTAGTATTAATATAGGCAGCAACGTGAGCCCTAACATAGTAAAAAATCCGACTCTTGAATACTTACTATTTTCTGTCTGTAAATCGTGAAATGACCCAGAGCTTTGAGCTAAGTGGATCCTTCCTTTCCTTGTGAACACGTATGTTAAAAACACAACAAGAACAATAAATAGGGTCAAAAGAAACATTGCAGCAAAAGCGTACGGCTGTTTTGTCCAATCTGATCCAAAGAACCAGTCATAGCTGATGACAGGAATCATCTTAGGGTATGTTGCTCCTAGGAGTGCAGGAACTTCATAAGCGGAAACAACAAAAGCAAAGATGATAAAAAACGTTTCTAACATGACAGGAAAAACGTACGGTCTCTCAACATGCCAGAATACGTCCCACCTTCTTCCTCCAAGGGTATACACAAGCTCTTTTTGAGCGTTCGATAGCTGTTCATATACTGGAAGAAGCATCAGAATGACAAAAGGCACCTCTTTCCACACGTAAGTGATGATGATACCTATTCCAAAAGAATCTTTGAACAGAATAGGAAACTCATCCGGCCGGTCAAGTAGTCCCATTCCATTTAATAACGAAGAAATATAACCGGTTTGGGAAAATAGTAGAAACAGCATATATCCCCAGACAAAATGAGGAAAGACCATAGGCATCCAAGCGATTAGCTTCGGAAACTTACTTTTTAGCATCGGATATAGTGATCTAACGATAATCAGCCCTATTAGAATGGAAAGAACCGTTGATATAAAAGCAATTCGGAGACTGTATAGGATAGATGTGATAAAGATTTCATCACTAAACAGCTCTCGATATACATTTAAGGTTGGTTGATTGTAATACTTGATACTCTCTAGAAACGCCATTACTATTCCATAGCCGAGGAGAAGAATGGTTATTAGAACAGCCGGAGCCATAAGTACATATGGATTACTTGTTCTGAACCACTTCATTAACCCAATTCTCCTTCAGCCATGCAACATACTCTGAATCTACTTCTGGCTGCAAATATTTTTTTAGTGTTTCAGCAGGCAAAACCGATTTTCCACGTTTGATGGTTTTAAGTTTCTTTTGATCTGCTGCAGAAAGTCGTGCCGGATCAAGTGACATATTTTCACCCCAAAATTCCGAGTCTAACTTTGTTAGCTGAGCTTCGGGAGATAGCATAAAATTAATAGCTGTCATCGCACCTTCTTTGTTGGGACTATTAAAAGGAATCCCTAAAAAGTGAGCATTTCCTAAAGAACCTGATTTCATAACGAACGATCTTGTTGATGCGGGGAACACACTTTGTTTCATTAATTTCTCAGCTCGTGCCTCGTTATAACCCATCGTTATATATACTTCACCTTTGCTGTACAAACGATCAAGTTCTGTTAAATTATTCGGATATGTCTTCCCCTCTCTCCATAAATAAGGTTTGATCTCGTTCAAATAATCCCACATCTTCACACTATTTTTCTGGGCAAAATCCTCATCATACCCACTGTCCAAAATGTTTTTTACGTTTCCACTAGATTCATAAAATAGTTGACGAACAAATGCATTTCCTGTGAAATCCGTTGGGTCAGGGTAAGTAAATCTCCCTGGATTTTCTTTTACCCATTGAGCTAATTCTTCAAATGATTGAGGTGGATTTGGCACCTTTTTTTCATCATATTGATAAACGAACTGCACTTTTCCCCAAGGCGCTTCTAAGCCCTCTGTTTTTGTTCCAAAGTCATATTGTATATCTAATGATTTAGCATCCACATATGTTTTGTAGTTTGGCATTTTAGCAACAAAAGGACCAAACAACAGTCCATTGTCTTTTGCATTCTTGAAATTCTCACCATTGATCCAGATGATATCGATATTTCCATCATCTTTCCCTGCTCTTTTTTCATTCGATAGCTTTTTTAAGAATTCAGGAGCATCCATCGGTACTCGTTTCAATGTAATGTTGTATTCTTTCTTTAACCGCGGAGCGACCCAATCATCCATATAACGATTGATCCCTGTGTCTCCACCCCACATGTACATTCTGACTGTCTTGTTCTTAGTGGTCTCTTCAATTTCTCGCCAATCTTTTTTTAATATGATATTAGATTCTTTTGCTGCATCCGTTGATGGGGAACATGCTGACACGAATAATAACAGCACTACCCAAACCAACATTCTCATTTTTTTCATCGTATACTCACCCTCCACTAAGCTAACGTTACTTCTCTTCGTTTGGTTCATTCTTTTTATTGGTAATTTATTGTTTCCCTTTTTTCGTCCAACTCACGTACAAATATTGAAGAAATTTTGTATATTTTTTATGTATGTATTGAAAGCTATGAATCTCAAGAAAAACGAGAAAAAAAAGGCTATTTTCTTAAAAATTGTTGCTTTTAAGTCTTTATTATTTTCTTCTTTGACTTTGATTGTAGTGGAAGGTGCGAGACTCTTGGCTAGGACAGGCGGGCAGTCAGAAAAGTGGAAGTGGCTCGTCCAGCCCCGACAAGCAAAAGGTGAATGGGCTAGGAAGGCGCATTTTGCCTTATTGACCGTTCACCTTTTGACCTCGAGGGGCTAGCCACTGCAACTAGCCAGGTGAGACACTTAAAAGTGAAACGTACGAATGTGGCTCACCGCCTGCCCCGCGGAAAGCGAGCATCTACAACGGAAATCAAAAACTGTCAAAAGCAACAATGAATACGAAAACAGCCTTTAGAAAAGAGAAAAAAAGAGGCCTTTGACAAAGGACCTCTTTTTTCAAAACCTATTAAGCTTTTACCTCATGAACACCTTGTGTAGCCATAAACTCCTCAATTTCCTCTACTTCACGGAAAATATCTTTGGATAAGTTCTCGAATCCATCTTCTGTTACTAAGATGTCATCCTCAATTCGAATACCGATCGCTTCATCCTCGATATAAAGTCCAGGCTCTATCGTTATGACCATTCCAGGCTCTAAGATGCGATCTTTGTACGAACCAACATCATGTGTATCAAGTCCAAGAAAATGGCTCACACCATGATAATAATAGTTAGAGATCTCATCATCATTTTGAATCAAACCGATACGTCTGCACTCTTCTGCTAAGACTTTTTTCGTATGATTATTAAGTTCGGCAAAGGCGAGACCTGGCTTAATGATAGCCGTTGTTTCTTTTAGCGCTTTAAGTACGATATTGTAGAGAACCTTTTGACGTTCTGTAAACTTCCCATCTACTGGGAACGTATAACTGATATCCGCGTTATAATAATCCTTTTGTGCTCCTAGATCGAGAAGAACGAGCTCACCGGGATTCGTTTGTGCCCTATTATGCTCATAATGAAGAATCGTAGCATTTTTTCCGCTTGCCGTAATCGTCTTAAACGCGAAATCACGAACTCCGTTGGATTTTAAAGTAAAATCAAAATGTGCTTCAAGTTGATTCTCCTTCATTCCAGCTTTCGCGTGTTTCAGCACATTATAGATGCCTTCTTTCGTAATGGAGATCGCTTCTTTAATCTTTTGAATCTCTTCTGTCGTTTTGAACACACGCAGTTCAGTAACTTCATGATATACGTTGTGAATCGTCACATGCGGATAATGTTCTCGAATATGCTTTGCGAATTGTGATGTTTCAGATGGGGCACCTGTCCACCCACGGCGTTCTAGATCTAAACAAACATGCTGAGCTTGATTTGTAAAGAATTGACTGGCAACAAACAACTCAAAGCTATCCACATATTTGATATCTTTTATCCCTGATTGATGCTCTGCTTCCTCTTTAGAAACGGTTTTCCCGACCCACTTTTCCATGACCGGATCAGCTTTTTCGATAAAAAGTGTTTCTTCAAATTTTTCACCGCTCTTTTTTAGTACGAGGATCACGTTCTGTTCTGAAATCCCAGATAGATAGTAAAAGTTTCGGTTTGGTGTGAATGGGTATTGTTCATCAGCTGATTTTTGCGGAGCTTTTCCTGCAAAAAGAATAGTTAAAGATTCCTCTGGAAGCACTTCTTTTAATCTGCTTCGATTACGTTCAAAAAAATAAGATTCCATGTGGATCCTCCTTAAATCGTTTTAAAAACGACTGATTAGTTTATTTATATATGTATATAGTATAAAGATTTTTTGATAGTAATAACAGCTTTTTTCAGAATTTTATAAATGTGGTAATTATACCTTTTCGTAATTCTCCAGAGTATGTTCTTCAATAAAAGCGTTGTACCGTTTCTGATCTATAAACGCTTTTATATGTCTTTGTACTTTGGGGTACAGAGTGATTTGTTCTAAATCCTTAAGGGGAATCCATTTTACGCCAGTCTGATTCAGATCTGCCTTGTCCGGTAATTTCGGTTCGGAGTCTCCTATACGAGTGCACTCAAACATGAGTCCTAGTGAATGTGTTGTTCCGTATCTATTATCAGTCAGATGTGGTGCATATTCATACGTGAACGCGAGTGGACCAACATTTACTTCTATTGCTGCCTCTTCTCTCGCTTCCCGTTTTGCTGCTTCTTTAACAGATTCATTTGGTTCAACCCCACCTGCCGGTAAATTGTAATGAAGGCCATTCTCATCATCAAACTCTATTAACAGGATAGCATCGTTTTCAATAATCAAAGCACCTGCTCTAACACGAATGGGATAGCTCATTTACACTACCTCCATATTCTTTAACACCATTTCAACTACAGGTCTTGAAACATCATCAAAATAACGATCATCTTTTAGATCAATCCATCGTACGTCAAGTATGTCTTCATCATCTTCAATAGAGAGGGTCCCTGAGATCAGTTCACAAAGGAATGTTTGTTTCTCTTTACTCTGAAACAGGGATCTTATTATTTTTACGGTATAGCCTGTTTCCTCCAGCACTTCTCTTAGGCATGCTTGTTCAAAGTTTTCCCCTTCCTCTACTCCACCGCCTGGAAAATTCCATACAATATCCCCACGTTTCACTTTTTGATGTACTAACAAAACCTTGCCTTCATGAACCACAACACCTTGCGCTAACATCTTTACTCCCCCTAGTGACAGAATAAAGCTAACCAAAAGGTATTGGTTAGCTTAGTAGTTAATCTTTCTGCTCAAACAACTGCACGAGTTCAACAATGACTTGAGTCGCTTTGATCATATTATCAACAGAGATATATTCGTGACGACCGTGGTAGTTTTCTCCGCCCGTAAAGATGTTCGGAGTCGGAAGGCCCATAAATGATAGTTGAGATCCGTCTGTGCCCCCTCTAATTGGTTTGATGTTCGGTTCGATATCGAGCTTTTTCATCGCTTCAGAAGCGAGATCAACAATCTCTTTAACCGGTTCAATCTTTTCTTTCATATTATAATATGTGTCGTTCATTTCTAACTGAACCTTATCTTGGCCATATTTTTCACGCATTTCATCCACGATCTCTAGCATTCTATCTTTTCTCTTTTGAAAAAGTTCCTTGTCATGGTCGCGAATGATGTAATACATGTCTGTTTGTTCTACATCACCTTTCAGACCGATTAAGTGATAGAATCCTTCATAGCCTTCTGTGTGCTCAGGCGCCTCTTCAACAGGAAGCTTCCCGTTCAATTCCATCGCAATTTTTGCCGCATTCACCATCTTGTTTTTTGCAGAACCAGGATGAATGTTCTTTCCTAAGATACGAATTCTAGCATCAGCCGCGTTAAAGCTCTCATACTCTAATTCTCCTAAAGGTCCGCCATCCATCGTATAGGCATACTTTGCTCCAAATGCAGTCACATCAAATTTATGAGGACCGCGCCCGATCTCTTCATCCGGAGTGAAAGCTACTCTTATTTTGCCGTGCTTAATCTCTGGGTGTTCGATCAAGTACTTCATCGCTGTCATGATTTCAGCGATGCCTGCTTTATTATCTGCACCGAGCAATGTTGTGCCGTCCGTTGTGATCAATGTGTGTCCCTTATAGTCTTGTAAACTAGGAAAGTCATTTGGAGACAATTCGATATGTAAGTCTTTGTTTAAGATAATCGTTTCTCCGTCATAGTTTTCGACGATCTGCGGATTAACGTTCGTTCCTGTAAAATCAGTAGCTGTATCCACGTGTGCAAGAAAACCTATGACCGGGATGTCTTTATCAGAATTGGATGGTAATGTTGCCATAACATAGCCGTTATCGTCGACAGTTACTTCCTCCATACCAATTGCTTTTAACTCTTCAACAAGCATGTTAGCCAGGGTCCACTGACCCTCTGTTGATGGAGTCGAGTCACTACTTCCATCAGATTGTGTATCTACTTTTACGTATGTAATAAAACGATCCATTATTTCTTGTTTCAATTTTCAATCAACTCCTATTGTTTTGCTTTATGATAGCATGTTTTACAAAACATTACATATTGCTAGATTATTAAAAAATGTACGCTTTCACATGTCTTGATGTCTAATCAACTTGTCCTCATCCTGCATAAAATATATTACCAGCACCAAACAAAGGTGTTGTGAAAATAATGGGGTGATTTAAATGGGTTCTTGGA
Organism: Fictibacillus sp. 18YEL24; assembly: GCF_015903855.1. Taxonomy (GTDB): domain Bacteria; phylum Bacillota; class Bacilli; order Bacillales; family Fictibacillaceae; genus Fictibacillus; species Fictibacillus phosphorivorans_C. Next base: position 435,570 of record NZ_JACZDT010000003.1, on the reverse strand, counting down.
AAAAAGATAAATGTGAGTCTTCTTCAAGCTATATCTATCTAAAATGTAAGAAGTGTAAGAAGAAAAAGAAGAAAAGCTGCGGCTGTCATAAAAAACATTAATTAAAAGAAGGAGTCCAATGTTGGGCTCCTTTTCAACTATTCTTCTATTTAGAACCTAAACCAAAGGCAATTTCGATCATCATTTCACTTTCCTTAAACTCGCTACGTTTTTGCGTAATCGGCTCATCTCCTTTAAAAATAAGGAACCCGAGAGTACGCAAAAAACTTGAACATAGTTCTTCAGATTATAACTATTCTTGAGGGTACGTTTTTAATAAAAACTCAATCGACTTGTTAATCAGTTTTTTTAATATCTCCTCATCCACATCAGCTAGTTTATTAATGTATACACAAGCGGCACCCGTTGTATGTTTGCCGAAGTGTTCAAGCAGCTCAGTGCGATCCGGGTCTCCTGGGGCAAAATACAGACTGATCTTTGCTTTTCTTGGTGAGAAGCCAACAAGTGGTGCATCCCCTTCATGCCCTGTCTTGTATTTGTAATGATACGAGCCGAATCCGATAATACTCGGTCCCCACATCTTCGCTTCAAAACCAGTCGTTTCCGAAAAGATGTCTAACAACTTATAAGCATCTTCTCTCTTTTTTGGACTATCCACATTCTCGATAAACTCAACAACACTCTGTTCGGTTTCTTTTGTCTTTTGCTCGTACATAATTAGCTCCTTTTTTTATATGAAATTTTGAAGTGAAAGCTTCTATATCTTAACCTTCTACATACTTAGCAAATCCCCTTTCTTACTTCCCCTTTCAATTTCCTGATTGTAAAGTGTTTTATAAGATTGTATACTACTAATTGAGAATGATAATCAATATTAAATGTTCCAAAAAGGAGCGAACATTATGGATCAACATAACGTTTTCGATGTGACCATTATCGGCGGAGGTCCAGCAGGCCTTTATTCAGCTTTTTACAGTGGTCTTCGAGAAATGAAGACTAAAATTATAGAGTTTCAACCGCAGTTAGGCGGTAAGATACATGTCTATCCAGAAAAGATGATTTGGGATGTTGGAGGACATACACCTCTTCCAGGTGCAAAACTTATTGAAAAACTTGTTGAGCAAGGACTTACGTTTAATCCTGAAGTAGTACTGAATGAAAAAGTAGAAGCAATTTCACAAGATGAGAATGGTAATTTTATTTTGCAGGGATCTTCCGGTGAGCAGCATTTTTCTAAAACTGTTATCGTTGCCGTTGGAAGCGGTATCTTAAACCCTCAGCGATTAGATATTGAAGGAGCTGAACGGTTTGAAGTGTCAAACTTAAACTATACCGTTAAATCCCTTCAGCATTTTAAAGATAAGACTGTAGTCATATCAGGTGGCGGAAATACGGCGATCGATTGGGCTAACGAATTAGTACCCATTGCAAAAAAAGTGTACCTGACTTATCGAAAAGGAAATCTCGCTGGACATGAAGCGCAAGTTACACAATTGATGAACAGCTGTGCCGATTGCATTTTCAACACTTCGATCTCAAAATTATTCGCGTGTCCCAACCATGAAGTTATTGAACAGATTGAGTTAACAAATCACGAAACAGGTGAAATTTCTTACCTCCCTATCGATGAAGTCATCATCAACCATGGCTATGAACAAGATACATCTCTTTTAGGAAACAGTGGGTTAAATATTGAACTCGCAGACAACTTTTATATTGCAGGAAACGCTAACAGTGAATCTTCTATTCCTGGATTGTATGCCGCTGGCGATATCCTTAAACATGATGGAAAATTAAATTTAATCTCTGGTGCTTTTCAAGACGCCGCAAATGCAGTGAATAAAGCAAAGCAGTTCATCCAACCTGATGCACAAAAAGTTGCGATGGTGTCCTCACATAATGAGGTGTTTAAAGAACGCAATCGTGAGCTTGTTAAACAGATGGTGAGATGAACCAAGTAATATTAGGTGATATATCAATATGAAATGATAGGAGTTTTCTGGGGATGATGAGAATTGTAGTATTAGATGATTGGGAGCATACCTTTGCAACAAACCCTGAAATAGACCGTTTACGAAAATACTTCATTGTAGATATTTATTCCGATAAGCCAACAGAACACGAATTAATCTGTAGAATTGAACAAGCAGATGTCATCTTAACGATTAGAGAACGCACAAAATTTCCGAAAAAGCTTCTTAATCAACTAAAGAATATTAAACTCATTGCACAAACCGGATCAGGCGTTTCACACATCGATATGGAAGAGGCAAGTAAGCTTAACATTCCAGTTGCCACTACTCCAGGAGGATCTGCTGCCGTCGTAGAATTAATCTTTGGTATGATGCTCGTTCACGCTCGAAATATATTGCATTTAGATCAACAACTAAAACAAGGTGTATGGAAAGAGTCAGTTGGTCTTGGTCTGGAAAACAAAACAGTAGGCATCATCGGACTAGGTAAGATTGGTTCAGGTGTAGCAAGGATAGCAAAAGCTTTCAAAATGAAAACTGTCGCATGGGGCCCCCGCTTAACCATTGAGCGCGCGAAGGCCGAAGAGGTTGAATACAAAGAATTACAAGAACTTCTTCAGACCTCTCACTTTGTCATCATCTCAGTAAGACTCGTGCCCGAAACTCGGCACCTCCTTAGAGAAGAGCATTTTAGGCTTATGCGTAACGACGCTTTTCTTATAAACACATCAAGAGGTGAAGTGCTAGACGAGGATTCACTTGTATACGCATTAAAACATAAGTGGTTTGCAGCTGCGGGGTTAGATGTCTTTTCAGAAGAGCCAATCCGACAAGACCACCCAATCCTGAAGCTTAATAACGTGCTATTAACGCCTCACATTGGTTGGAAGACGGACAACATGTTTCACAATTTTTTAGCAACAAGTGTAGATAACATTATCTCATACATAATAGAAGATAACCCTAAACGTATCGCTAATATAGAAGCTATAAAAAGTTAAAAGCCCACCGTTGAGTGGGCTTTGGATTGTATAGCGTTAATTAAAACAGCTTTTGCAGCTCATTTATTCCTAAGAATGCAAACATGAGTAGACACCCGATCAAGACTGCGTTGGTTAACCACTTGTTGCGATATTCCGCATCCACTTTTTTAGAATTCAACAAGATAATGAGTGAGATCGCAAGAAACGGCATGAACAATGCTCCTAACACACCATATATAATGATCAGCTGAACCGGCTTTCCAAAAAAGAAGATCAGCATCGGTGGGAATGTAAGCCATGCTAAATATGCACGATACGACTTATCTTTTTCTGTAACTGGCTTTACGGAATGTAAGTCTTCCTTCTTTGTCTTAATGGTTCTTAAAAAGTCGGCAAACAGATACGGCACACCGTTCCAAACACCAAGAAGTGAAGTAAAAGCAGCCGACCAGAACGCGATTAAGAACAACCAGCGCAATGGTGTTCCGAATTCTTGGCCTAAAAGTTCAGCAAGATTTAGAAGACCTTGGTCTCCTTCTAACTTTACATCTGTTCCAAATAAGAACTTCGCTCCGATTACAAGTGCCGCCATCGTGAAAAGCCCTGTAATCACATACGCAGCTTTCGTATCAAGCCTCATAATGGGAACAAAGTCTTTTCCTTTCCAATTCTTTTCTCTTAGCCAATATCCATAAGAAGCCATCGTGATCGTACCGCCTACTCCTCCAATTAATCCAAGAGCTAACATGAGCGATCCGTCTGGCATTTTGGGTACAAATCCACCAGCGAATTCTCCGATCGTAGGTAAGAAAAGCAAAGATGTACCAATAATTGTGATAAACATAACACCGATCAATACAGTCATTATTCTTTCAAAAAGCAAATAACGCCCCGTCCAAACAAGTGCAAAACCTAATAAAGAATGAATGATTGCCCAAGCCCATATCGGCATGACAGGAAGCATCGCATGCATACCTAATCCACAAGTCATAGCCGCAGTAGCACCGTAAATGTAACCCCAGATGACCGAATAAACACCAAAATATCCAGTCGCCCATTTTCCGAGTGAATGCCAACCTTGCAGAATGGTCTGTCCTGTCGCAAGGTACCAGCGGCCCACTCCTTCATTTAAGAAATACTTTAAAATAGAACCGATTACGATGGCCCATACAAAAGTCATTCCGAATGAGGTACCGATTACAATGGCAGTTACTAAATCCGCTGTACCTACTCCAGTTGCTGCAACTACAAAACCTGGACCGATCATTTTTAATTTTTGACCCATCGTTTGAGGCGGTAAAGGATTGTTACCAGCAACTGAATTAAGTTCATTGTTTAATTCCAATTCATTGTTCAATTTCAGCTCCTCCTTCTCTCTGTAATAAAACGCTTTCAGTAGAACATCTGCTAATTATGTCATATATCTGAATATTTTATCAACTTCTTATATACCTATCTATACATAGGTCCCTTTCTACTATCAACTTTGATAAAAGAAATCTAAACTCTTATCAGAAATAGTGTTCACAAACAAAAATAAATTGGAATAACATATATGTAAGAAAACCTAACACCAATATGATATAATAAATAACAATATTTTGAATTGTCGGCTAATACTTCATCAGAGAGGGGGAAAATCATGTCAGTTGATAAATCTTATAAAGATAAAAAAGTTATGTCCATAGGTATCATCAGTGAACTAACAGGGCTATCAGAACGTAAGATTCGTTACTATGAAGAGAGAAAACTCATTTTCCCTGAACGAACGGGCAAAGGAACGCGCAAATACTCTTTCTCGGATGTAGAACGTCTAATGGAAATTGCTGATCAAATTGAAGATGGTGTTCAAACATATGAAATCAAAAAAGAACTTACGAAAAAGCAGCAGCGTGACGAACGTAATAAAATGATCCGAGGACAGATTAACGCGCAATTTAATATGAGAAATTGAAAACAGCTGGCTCCCCGGTAAAATGGTGCCAGCTGTTTTATCTCGAGAGCCGCTCATACACCTCTCGTAAATTTTTTATTCCTAATTTTTGAACACGCTCTATATAAACACTCCAAAGCTCTGCGGTCATCTTAGCATCTCCTAATGCATGATGCCGGTTTGCTACCGGTATATTGCAATGTTCACAACAATCTTCTAACCGGACAAGAGTAGTCTCTGGTTCAGCAATCTTTAGTAAGAATGATGTATCTACTATTCGATGTTTGAACTGAGTTCGAAATAATTTCCAATTATAGTGTTGAAGAAACTTCTTCTCATGACTTGCATGGTGAGCCACGAGAACGTGTCCTCCTGCAAATTCATAAAAATCTACTAGCACTTTCGATAATTGAGGAGCATGTTGAAGATCACTTTCTTCTATTCCTGTAAGTTCTTTAATCTCTGGAGAAAGTTCACCCGTACATTGCGCGAGAGAATAAAAGGTTTCTTCATGTTGCACTTCTCCCCCTTTTACTTTCACTGCACCGACCGATAAAATCTGGTTACCTTGTTCAGGAAAAAAACCAGTAGTTTCAAGATCGAACACTACAACATTCAAATCACTAAAAGGAATAGTTAAACTTTCCTCCACTTTTAATTCCTTTTGAAGCTGCCTTAAAAATGCGACATGCTGAGGACTTGATTGCCCTTGTAATGACGCATAAACACTTGAGTTTATTTTCCCTTGGACTTGCTTCATAAATTGAATAAGCGGATTCATCCTCATGTATCAATCATTCCCTTAATGACCGATTGCGTGTAATTTTGTAGCTTTTGACCGTTTAATAGAATATGCTTCATATCTTTTCTTTCATCTTTGCTAAGTTCTTTTATGTTTAAGTAGTGAATGTCATCGTAGTTTTCTGTAGTTTTGTTATGATATTGCAACCTATATTGAAGGAGTTTTTCAAATTCTTCTCTGCACCATTTAAGATCTTCCGTATATTTCGACATGCTATACAGTTCCTTCAGTCTTGTAAGTGTAGAGGTAGCCTCTAAACTCTCTTTCATAGCAAGTAAGCGGACATTATTAACATAAGGAAAGAATCCAGATTGCTTTAAATCGATACTTCCTGCATGTGAGCCATGTGATTCTGTTATAAATTGATGAAAGAAGCCTACTGCTTTTTTTACATGCTGTGTATTTTCTAACAGTCGTTCTAAAAAATGCGGATTCTTCTTCACATAATCATGTATGAGTTTTCTAAGTTTTTTACAATAAGTTTCTTCACCCACAAGTACTCGTGCATCATAAAAAATCAAAAGAAAACGTATGCTCTCGAAGCTTTCTTCAGTAAGCCACTTTGAAAGTTGCTCTTCCCACTCTACTATGGATTTACTCCAAACAGGATTAGAACTCATCACATTTCCATCGCAATACGGATAACCTACTTCATTCAAACCATCTGCTAACTCTTTTCCTAAGGAAAGAAAATATCGTTTTGTTTCATCACTTTTTTCCTCATAGATCAGCCCATGATCTTGATCTGAGATGATTGCTTGTTCGAACCTACCCCCACTCCCCATCACAAACCATTCGTATCGGCATGGAACAGGGCCAAATGTTTCAATATGTTTTTGTAGAGCAACATGAAAGACTTTTTTCATCATTTCATCATGAAATTCATTTAAAGCTTGTGACGAATCTTGATGCTCCATCCATTTTTCATCACGCCATTTTTTCAAACTTGAGTAAGGCATATTCACACATCCTATGTGATAAAAGCATTGAGGAATAGCCCCCAATGCTTTCTATCACTATTAATTTGCGATTCTATTTTTTTCTTCGTTTGCGATGAACGCCTCTGGATAACCATAGTTTCCGTGTTCACTCACATCCAAGCCGATAATTTCTTCTTCCTCTGAAACACGAAGACCCTTCATTACTTTTTTCATTGCATATAAAAGAACGAATGAAACAACAAAAGCGTACAACGCTGACACAGATACACCCATCGCCTGAACGCCAAGCTGTGAGAATCCACCGCCATAGAACAAGCCAGGCTTCCCGACTGTAGCAAGTTCTGGTGTCGCGAACAACCCCGTAGATAACGTCCCCCAAATTCCGGCCGCTCCGTGAACGCTCAACGCATAGATCGGGTCATCTATTTTTAATCTATCGAAAAATTTAACTGAATAGAATACTAAGATTCCTGCAACAAACCCAATTAGAACAGCTGCCCACGTTTCAACGAATGCACAAGAAGCTGTAATCGCAACAAGTCCTGCTAACGCACCATTTAAGATCGTTGGAATATCGGATTTACCCAAAACCATCCATGAGATAATAAGTGCAGCAACCGCACCTGCTCCAGCCGCGAGATTTGTATTTAACGCAACAAATCCGAAAAATCCATCATCAACCACAAAGGTACTTCCTCCATTAAAACCAAACCATCCCACCCAAAGGACGATGACTCCTAATGCAGTATACACTTGGTTATGTCCGAAAATGTTATTGGACGTACCATTCTTATTAAATTTTCCAATACGCGGTTTTAAGAATAATGTCGCAGCAAATGCCGCCATCGCACCTGTTAAATGAACGACTGTACTTCCGGCAAAATCTTGCTTGCCATGTTCCGCTAACCAACCTCCGCCCCAGATCCAATGAGCAACAACAGGATAGACTGCAACTGAGAAAAGAATAGCAAACACGAGATAAGCAGACAATTTCGCTCGTTCAGCAAATCCTCCGAACGCAATCGTTAAAGAGATGCCTGCAAACGCAAGCTGAAACATGAAAAATGCAGCTGTCGAATAGGCCATTCCTTCTGCTTGATCACCTGAATAGAAAAAATCAGACAGCCCGATAAAAAAGTTCGAGTTACCACCAAAAATAAATCCATATCCGACTGCCCAAAATACGATTGATGCTAATCCAAACGTAAAGACTGTCTTTCCTGCAATATGTCCTGCATTTTTCATTCGAGTCGATCCCGCTTCAAGTAAGATGAACCCGCCTTGCATTAAAATGACAAGAAGTGCACCTAAAATAAGCCAAACACTGTTTAATGAAAACACGATATCTTCCATCTGAACGCCCCCTACTGAACTGTTTCTTTCATTCTATACAGTTCTGGCGCAGATTCTACACCCATGTAAGATTATCTGACATGGTTTTTTGAATCGCTAATTAAAAGAGAAAAAGCAAACCCTTCAATGTATAAAGGTTTGCTTCTCTATCTGTTAGACCACTTTAGATGATGTAGTGTTAGTCCTCTTTTGTGAGTCAACATGTTCCGCTCTCTTCCCCCACCACGTTGCAAGCAATGGTCCTGATATGTTGTGCCACACACTAAAGATCGCACTTGGCACAGCAGACAACGGCGAAAAGTGAGCCACTGCAAGCGCCGCACCTAGACCGGAATTCTGCATCCCGACTTCAATGGAAATAGCCTTTTGATCTGCAAAGTCCAGCTTCAAACCTTTCGCGATCAGAAAACCGATTAAAAGTCCCAGCACATTGTGAAGAACCACAATGGATAAGATTAATAAGCCTGTCTCAGCAATTTGTTTTGCGTTTGCTGCAACAACAGCTGATGCTACAGCTACGATACCAACTACAGATACTAGCGGCAGGGCAGCAACGCTTTTTTCAACGTGTTTACGAAATAATAACTTAACGACCAGACCTAAAAAAATAGGAACGAGTACAATCTGCACGATCGACAGCAGCAAGCTGCCCGCTGATACTGATAGCCATTTGCTCGCAAACAGCAGCGTTAGAGCTGGTGTTAAGATTGGGGCAAGTAACGTTGCCACAGATGTTACCGCAACCGATAAGGCGGTGTTACCTTTAGCTAGGAAAGTCATCACGTTTGATGCCGTTCCACCGGGACAGCAACCTACTAAAATCACCCCTACTGCTACTTCTGGCGGTAATTGAAATACCGTAGCTAATCCAAAAGCAAGGAGCGGCATGATCGTATACTGTGCTGCCACACCAATAAATACACTCTTTGGAGCTTGAAACACTGCCTTAAAATCATCCAATGACAGAGTTAGCCCCATCCCGAACATGATAATTCCTAATAAGAGAGGAATATAGGGAGCGATCCATGTGAAGCCTTCTGGAATCAAAAATGCTACAATGGCAAAAAGAATCACCCAAATCGCAAAGGTGTTGCCCGCTGTCTTACTTACTTTCTCTAGAAATCTCATGGTTGTCACTCTCCTTTTTAAGAGAGTATATACGAGTTATCTAAAATTTCAATGGTTATTTATTAAAATTTCAGAATTATGTGATTATATTTGTTTTTTTATATGATGAGGTCGTACTTTTATGTGATCAACTCCATTTTTTATGTGATTCCTTCAAAAATTTATGTGATTATCAATTTTCAGGCTCATCTATCCAGTTGTATCGCTGTACTTTCGCCATGTGTTCGCGTCTCCTCTCGACTATGAACATCCCTTTTAGCGTTCCATAAAAATATTGCATAAACGTCGCCTTGATTTTTCTGTTTTTGTAGTGAAAGACGGTTGTTTTGAATGCATCGACTACAACTGAAACCATAAATTCTAGCGGACGGTCGAAATTAAACTTGTTATATGCCAGTTTCGCTTTCTCCCAAAACGTATAGATTTCAATGGCCGAATTAAAGAATGGTTTTACCGTACGTATGAAGTCTTTCGGAACAGAATCTGGCGTGAAGGATTCATCGAGGTCTCCTAAAGAAAGATAAGGTAAATTGTCCGTCATGACGTTCTCCTTACGTATCTTTAGATCTTTATCTTTTAGATTTATAAAGAGATTTATAGATTCACGCGCTTTTTTTGTATCCTCGTCCTTACTCTCACAAGGGGTTTCCCTTCCTTTACGCTGGATCACTTTCGTTTCAATCGCTGGATCAAAGCGCTGAAAGACAAATACATTATGAGCAAATCCTCCGCTTGTACGATATGTTTTATGTACGACTATAATTCCTGCATTTTTCGCTTTTCTCATCATTCGTAAAAAAGAAGCGCGCGAAATACTGCCTCCTTTTTCTACACTTCGATCAACAAGCGTATCGATCTTTGCGTTTGCTACTCCGACTACACTATATTGGCTAAGCAACTCAAACGCCAAAAACTCTGACTTCGTAAACAAACCGGCGTGATGTTCCAAAAAATAACGTTTGTGTTCATTAAATTCTTTTACATTTTCAAACTGGCTAAGTGAAGCAAATTGACGTATGTTCCCTGCTCTCAACTTTCCCTTCCCCCCTTATACGATTGATACAACCTATAAGTGTTTAGAAAAAGCGGAAAAGAGGCATGGAGTCTAAAAAAATTTTTGCAATATAAAAATGTGATGATAAACGAGGCTGTAAAACTAGAACAAAGCCAGGCGGATACTTCCACCTGACTTTGTTTTACAAAGATATTTTTTGTATGAGCTGCCGCTTTTTACTCATTAATAGTTGTAACTCTTCATCAACCGCTCTGTACTCATCCGTCCCCGTTTTACAAAAACTTATTTTTCCAAGCATTTCTGTAATCTTGTTTTCTACTAAAACTAATTCTTCAGTCCACTGCTGAACGCCCTCATTTGTTGATCGTTTAGCCTGTTCTTCATGTTCACTAAGGCCAATCTCTATCCTCTTGAGCTGCTCATTCTCAATCACTAGCAGTTTATCACACAGCTTTTCAACGAAGAATCTGTCGTGCGAGACGATGATAAGTGTGCCTGAAAACTGTAACAATGTTTCCTCCAACTGCTCCCGGCTCGGCAGATCCAAATGGTTTGTGGGTTCATCCAGAATGAGTACATCATATTCCTGCAAAATCATCAGGACCAGCTTAACGCGTGTTCGCTCTCCTAAACTCAAGTGACGGATTGGCTTCGAAAGTTTTCGGTCCTCGATCCCCATGTTGGCAAAGATTGTTCTTGCCTGCGTCACTTGATGCTTCTCCTCTAAATCAAAATATTCATACACCGTTTTTTCTTCTGGCAGATCACTCACATCTTGGGAAAGATAAGCAATTTTCATCGATTCACTTTTCCAGATGGATCCTTTCGTTACAGACTCCTCGCCAAGCAACATTTTAATAAATGTTGTCTTCCCCGATCCGTTCGGACCCTGCAACGCTATTCTTTCACCGTGTTTAATGTAAAAGTGACTTTCTTTAAAGAGGGTTCGATCTCCATATTGTTTCGTTAGACCACGGGCTTCGATGAGTCTTTTTCCTCTCTTTCCAGTGGAATCAAATTGAAAGAAAACGTCACTTTCTTCTTTGGGCTTATCGATCCCTGTTTTCGAGAGTTCTAGATTCAAGCGCTTTAATTTTGATTTAATTTGATTATCTTTTTTCTTTGCTTTCATCCGTTCATATTCTTTCAGCCCCATCTGTCTGTTCTCAGCTGCCGTTCCACCCTTACCTGCTTCCCGGTGAGCTTTATCAGACCATGTTTTTAACGTGTTCACTTGCTGCTGGATCATGTGTATTTTTCTTTGTTGTTTCTCATAATCTCTTTGTTGTTGTTCAAAACGACGTTGTTTCTCTTTTCTATACGATGAATAGTTCCCTTCGTAAATGGTGAGAATGCCGTCTTCCAGTTCAAAAATCTTCTCTACCGTACCATCAAGAAAATAACGATCGTGAGAGATGATAATGGCTGCTCCTCTATAGTTTTGAACCTCTTCTGTAAGCCAAGTCATTCCTTGAAGATCTAAATGATTTGTCGGTTCATCTAAAATAAGGAACTCTGGATGATTCGCCCATATTTTGGCGATAGATACCTTTAATCGTTCTCCACCACTCAAATGTTGTAATTCACTCTTTTGAAGTAAATGTTTTTGAAGCCCTAACTTCTTACTCGTTCGCAGCAAATCTTCACCTGTTTCCATCAACTCCCGTTCAACATCTAACACATAATCTGTTGATTGTGGTAAATACCCCATGTGCAGATTTGCCGGCCAGGTCGTAATTGATCCATGATCGTGGTTAATACATTTCATAAGGATGTTAACGAGCGTTGTTTTCCCACTGCCATTCCAACCTACTAAACCAATTTTTTCACCTTGCCTGATATCAAATGAGATATCTTTTAATATTTCTTTATCCCCAAATTTTTTCTGCACTCGTTTAACTTGTAATACAGTCGTCATGCAGCTCACCTCTTTCTTGTTCGTTAAGGAGGCTCGCAAAAAAACCCCCCCTGGAGACCCAGAGAGGTTGGTGAGTTCGCACAAATATGGTAATAACACGTATCCAAAGAAACACAAGAACATCATGTTCTTTGTGTGAAATCATAAGGGATATTTACGTGTATACGCAAAATGGGCAGACTTATCCTATTCTCCAGGTCTCAATATTGAGTTAGCCTAAGAAAATAAGAGTTTTCCACATCAGCGTAGTACCGTTCCTTTCCAAAATGACTTCTACTTACAATTGTTAGTATATGGTCGTAAACATTAAATGTCAACGCATGCATCAAACTGTTCTAAAAGACAAAAGGAAGAAGCCTTCTGCCTCTTCCTTTCATACATTATTTGATAAAGAAAGTTTTCGTGTTGTACTTCTTGTTGTTTCCAGGTTCGTATTGATTCTCTACGTTTTTACTCGCATCGACCGAGAACCAATTTAACGTTGTTGTCTTTTCAAACGTTAACGTTTCTGGTCCTTCACGTGTACCACTCAATGCTAACTTTTGAGAATTAAACGTTGGACGGCTGCCATCTAACGTGTAGTAGATTGTAGCAGGTTCACTCGTTTTAAAGCTGACTTCAACTTTATCTTCGTGTCTTCCGCCATTTGCTGTGACACTCGATTTTGGCGCTTTTTTATCTTTAGAATATTGATACGCCACATCAATAAGTCCTAGTAATCCATTTGAGAACTCCATTGCTTCTTCATGTCCTTCTTCAAACGGAGGCTGAAAACCAACCAGTTCCCAACGTTTTGTTTCTTTGTTCCAAAGATCGGCCCCTACTTCAAAGTTCCAAGCGTAGATTCCTTTTTCATACCAGAGGTGATCAGCTGAGTTTCCTGCGGCTGAATAAAGAACATCTGGAATCGGTCCCGTTCGGCTCGGTAAAATAACCGTTCCTCGATGCTTTTTGATCTCTTTTAGAATATGATCCGATGCTTGCCAATAATAAGCTTCTTCTCCAGCAGATGGGCGAGGCAATGTTTCACGCTCTGGCGTATAGGCACCTGGTGACCACATAAAGTAACCGCCATAGCTATGGATGTTCATGGCAAATTTAATGTTCGGGTTCTCATCTGTTAACCAAACTAAATTCCGGCTTTCTGGTTCAGAATGCTCGCTTGGCCCCGCATATGTGCCACTCAAACAATTCGTTGTGGATGCTCCAACATACCCATCAAAAGCTGATCCCACATCATGGTTACGATTCAAATCAACGCCCCACGAATTTCGGTAGCCATTATCAGATTGACTTGGGGAGCAGTGATTCGTCATGTTCTTCCGCTGTGAATTAAAGTCATAAAAACTATAGTGCCCTCCATCAGGATTCATGGATGGAATAATAAAGATATCAAGATTATCAACCAGTTTCTTAGTTTCTTTATCATGCGAATAATTTCGTAAAAGTCGTTCAGCGGTTTCAACGGAAACTAGCGGCGTTACCCATTCACGCGCATGTTCTTGTGAGTAACCAAGTACCCCAGGCTTTGAGCCATCTCTAAGCTTTCCGATTCGGATGGCTTTAACAGTAAATGGTTCACGTGAAACGGTAGCAGGTGCTCTTAAGTTATCTGACAAGTTGGAAGTTGCAGGTTCTACAATCCCATTACCTGCATTTCCACGATAGGTCGTAGCAGATACAAGATCACTTACTTCTGCATTCAGCAGATCTACGACTTCTTTTGCCGTACTTTTTGCGTTACCTGCAGCATCCGTTGCCAGTGTAACGATGATTTTGTTTCCGCTTGTTCCAACAGAAAGAGGAGCACCTGCAGCTGATGCCTTTTTCAATTCTAAGCTGATCGCATTTCCGCCCTCATGTCCCCACTCTCGAGATGTCACAACAACGGCTGTGTTCTGCAACGTTCCTAGAGTCGCTTGAGCTTGTCTGCGATATCCGTTCGTCTTGTTCGGCATCTCCACGATTTCAGCAAGCTCTGGGTATTCTTTTACTAAATTCTCGATCCTCGCGTTCGTTTCTGTTGGATCCATATAATGGTCAACAAAATTCTTCACATAGTGCTTACCCGGCTTGTCCGGTTTTCCTTCCCCGAGCCATTCGGTAACTGTAGATACAGCTGAACCTCCGAGTGAGCTTTCAATGGTTATATCTTTTGGTATTGCTGAAACTGGTAACATAAAGGAATGGTAGAGGTACTCTCCGGCATCCTGAATCTGTTGGAGTGTTGCCGTCTTCTCTTCTCCATTCTCTGTCCATCTAGCGGTTAGAATCGTGCTTGATACAGCACCAGATGTGGATTTTGCTTCTACGTAAAGGAAAGTGTCGGATTGATTCGTGAAGTGGTTTGCTCTGAGGATTGTTACTGTTTCTTCAACAGCTGTTAGCTTTTGTTCTTGCTTAACTGCCATTCTTCTTTCTGTTGCACGCTGGTTGAGTTGGTTCTCTGTAATGAGCGTTTCTTTTACGTTAATTCCATAGAGCTTCAGCATCGCAACTTCAGTTGGTGTTACAACCGCATCTACTTCAATTTGTCCATTATGAACGTGCATCCTGTGGGTTAGATCGATACCAAGTTCTTCGATTTTTTTCATCGCATCCTTCGTGTTTGGAACAGCCAACTGAACGAGAGAAACGGACTCTACTGGTTGTATCTTGAGAGATGAAGCTTCAGCAACTTGCGGCGTCACACCTGATTCCATGGTTGAAAAAGCTATCCCTGCAACAGTTGAAAGCACGAGTGCAGAAGATAGCCACCTCTTACTGTTTTTCATAACAAGCACACCTCCTATATATGTATAAGGTAAGTGTAACTTTATTGTCAGAAAATTCAATCATACTTAAGGACTTACATAGGCAGTTAGAAAGCCGTTCGTTCTAACTAGACAATTTGTAAAAATAATTAATAAAAGGTAAATATAGTAATTTAGGAGTGGGTAGAAGACCTTATCTACCTTGCAGTTTTAATACTATAATTCAAACTCTTCTTTCAAAATAGAATACACGTTTAAATCTTGATGCTCACCTTTAGCAAACATCGCTTTTCTTAACGTACCTTCATAGCTCATCCCCAATTTTTTCATAACTCTTTCAGATCCACCGTTCTCTACAAAGCATCTTGCCTGAATCCGTTCTAAATGCATGTTTTGAAAACCGTATCTCAGAATTTCCTTACCCGCTTCAGTCGTGATGCCTTGACCCCAGTATTTTTGTGCGATTACATAACCAATCTCAGCTGTTTTATGATTGATCTGCCATGAGACAAAGTCAATCGTACCAATCAATTCGTTGGTTTCTTTTAGTACAATTCCCCAAGGTGCTAATTCACCTTTTTCATATTTTTTTAATACAAACTGGATAAATTCCTTTGTATCCTCTAATGTTCGGTGCGCTTCCCAAGTCACATAGCGTGAAACCTCAGCATCGGATCCATATTGAAACATATCTTGTGCATCCTCTACTGTTAATTTTCTTAAAAGAAGACGCTCTGTTTCTAATGTTGGTAAGTTCGAAAAAATATCTTTAATTTCCAAGATGAACTCCTCCCTACTTTTACTATTGTATACTTAATTTAAAAAAGGAAAAATATGGACTTTAGTCGAATTTTGGAATAAGGGGGAAATAAAATGAGAAAAATGAAGCCTTTTGTTATTCCACTTCTATTCTTCTTGGTAGTTTGTGTTGCGTTCACTTTAGAGAACTTAAAGACTGAACTGAAACTACCCAATGAAGGTTGGAGCCGTTCTCTGCCATTACAAACAGAAAAGATTGGTGAAGTTAAGCCGGTATTTCAAGAACAAAACGGAATGCACCATGTATATGTTCCGAAAGAAAATGAAGTATTGAGTTTTCAAGTTACTGACAAATTAGAGGTAAAAGATAAACAAACTATTCCTCTTTCTATTCCAAGTCCCCAAGACTTCTGGGTTCAAGGTGATCAGTTTGTATTCGTGAGGGACAAGCAGCTGATTCATTATGACGGTGAGAAAGAAAACGTCATTGATCAAGATGTTTAGAGGTATGGATTCTAATCCAAACAATGTCATCTATTTTAAAGACAACGAGATATTAACTGTAGATATGAATTTATTGAAAGCTAAGTCTTTGAAAAAGGTGCCAGATCAAATTTATTCAGTCGTTCTAAACGACAAATCGGATTCGTTTATTAGTGTTAGAAAATCTTCTAAGGAAACGACTAAACATATTAAGGTTACTTTTCACCAACCTGATCATCATTTTGGCTATCAGGAACACGTAATCTTGGATAAAGATGAACAATTAAAGAAAATCATTTCGGCTTTTACTTTATTGAGAATGGCAGAGATGTAACGATTTACTATACTTTGTTTACTAATAATTTAGGTGGGAAGTCATATAAAATTTATCAAGGAACCAATCCATTGAACACAAATAAAGAGTGGGATTTTAACTTAATGACATTCATTGATAATAATGGAGTGAAGTTAGAAAACCCTAAGTTCATTCAATATGGTGTTGATGAGAATGGTCAGGCAAAAGTAATGTTTACTACTCGTGCATTAAAGTCTAACGAAAAAGAAGCTGTTAATGTTTATGAAGCGAGAGCTGATGGAGATGTTTGGAAAACTGAGCTTCGTAGTACTACAAATCATCAGTCCGTTCACCCTTACTGGATTGGTGAAGATTCAGTTATGTGGCTTAACTTAGTGGGATATAAAGAGTACACATTTAGTGGAGCTTCCAAGGATCCTGATGTTATTAAAAAGAGCCTAAAAATAACAAAAGTAGATCTTAAGGAAGCCGTTTCTGCAACGGTATTGTCTCTTTTTCAAGGATTAATCTTTGCGATGAGTTCAGTATATTGGATCACACCTGCCGTTCTTTTTGCATTAGTCATCTACATAGTAAAAATTAAATTGATGGAAGATGAAGATAAGCGCATTTTGTACACGATCTTAGCCCTGTTTCTCGGTGTCCAATTTATATTTATTCAGAAGTTGTTTAATACTCACTATTACATGTATGCTCCCGATTACTTAGCTTTTTCAGGGAGTTCATTTGTTATCCCTATCGCGCTCGCTCTTGCAAGTGGTGCAGCCGTTTGGTATGGAAGAAAGCAAGACTGGAGTAAACTTACGGCTATTAGTTATTTTGCTGTATTAAACACTTTCTTTTTATCGCTTGTTGTTGGGCCTTATATGTTTTAAAGGATGGAGAGAAAATACAAGAAAAATAAGGAAATAAAACCATTTATTGATTATAATAAATATAGCTTTTGGCATATTTTTATTTATCTATATAAAAGAGAATGAAGGAGGTTTACATATGCAACGTCATAGAAGAAGAAACACACCCGCTTTTACGGTTTTAGCTTATTTCACGTTCATCGCCGGAGTGTCCATGTTTTGTATCGGACTCTATAATGCAGACAATCTGCAACTGAACGAAAAAGGCTATTATATTGCCGTGATGATTCTTGTGGCTGTAGGTGCGATTCTTACTCAAAAAGTTACTCGTGATAATGCAGAGGATGACGAGCTAATCGCTGAGCAAGAGCGCAAGTACACGAAAGCCGAATAGAAGCACAAAAAAGGAAGGCACATTTTTAAATGCCTTCCTTTCGTGATTATTTAACTTGTTCACCTGCGTACACTTTTACATCAGTTGGAGCAGCCATAAAACTCGCCGCTTTTTTACCGAATGCCACAAAGTGCTCACTTGTGTTATGGTTTTGAACCGCTTCTTGGTTCTCCCAAACTTCTACCATCATATACGTTGCTTCTTTTTCTGTATCTTTCTTTAGATCGTATTGAATGTTACCACTTTCAGCACGTGAAGCTTCTACTAATGTTTTTACCTCTGCTAAAAATGCTTCTTCTTTATTTTTTTTTACCGTTAAACCTGCGTGAATAATAATCATCTTTTTCTATTCCCCTTCCTTATCTCCACTCTGTTGTTTCTTCTACTGATAGACGAACAGATTGATATCCTGCATCTGCTGCTTTACCGATTGAAAGCAACATAACAGGGAAATAACGCTCTTTATCAAGACCAAACGCTTCAGCAATCTCAGCTTTTTCATATCCACCAATCGGATTCGTGTCATATCCGTGTGCACGAGCAACGAGCATTAATTGCATAGATACAAGCCCAGCATCAATCAAGTTCATATCTTTAAACTGTTCTGGAGTCATCTGTTCTAAAAGTCCGCGGATTGCTGGTACTTGCTGATTTCTTACATCAGCTGGCATATGCCCTTCGTCTACGGCTTTGTCATAGATTTTTTCAAGGTAATCTAAGCTATTGTTATCTGCGAATACAGCAATTACAGCAGATGATGTTTCTACTTGACGTTGGTTAAACTTAGCTAGAGGCGCTAACGTTTCTTTTCCTTCTGGTGTATCGATCACGACAAAACGCCATGGTTGTAAATTAACAGATGATGGAGCAAGTGAAGCTTCTGTTAGGATTTCTTTCATCTCATCTCTAGAAATTTTTACTGATGGATCGTAGTTACGAATGGAACGGCGTCCTGTGATAATTTCGTTGAAGTCATTGATTTTTGTTTGTTGCATTGTGCATTCTCCTTTGTGTTTAAAATTCTTAGTTGTTTAAGTTAGTGACTACTCAAAAATTTCAATGTTGCGCTGAATACGAGTTAACATCTCCAGCAACGTTTTTCTTTCTTCTTCAGAAAAATCATGCAATACACCAGAAATAAAACGTTCTTTCTCTTCCCGGTAATGAATGATTTTCAAACGACCTTCCTCTGATAGAGAAACATACGTAAATCGTTGATCTTTAGGGTCTTTTCTTCTAATAACCATTCCCTTATCTTCAAGCTGCTTAAGATGCCTTGTTACAGCTGCATGATCAATATTAACTTTCTTTTGAAGAGCTCTCTGACTGATCTCTTCTACTTCATATAACTCATGCAAAAGCTCTAAGCGTGTTTGACTAATGCCTGTACAGCTCTCAAACTTAGGAACCGTTCTACGATGTATCTCATACAAACGGTTAATAATCTTCTCATCATCTATATATGAGTTGGACAACAGCATCCCCCTCCTTCAAATAATTGATAGCTCAATAATTGATACGTCAACTAATATAAAATACTTTATTTCAAATGTCAAACAGAAAAGTTTTTATGTAAAAAACAAAGAGGCTATCTGTGATGAACAGATAGCCAAGCCATGATATTAAATTGAATTAGCGCTTTCCGCCAAGAGCTTGAGCAACTAAACGTTTTGTGATTTCTCCACCTACAGATCCGTTAGCACGAGAAGTTGAATCTGGTCCAAGGTTTACACCGAACTCAGAAGCGATTTCATACTTCATTTGGTCGATAGCTTGTTGTGCACCTGGTACTACTAATTGGTTTGAGTTAGCCATGTTGTTTTCACCTCCTAGTTGAATTAAGATTATAATTCCACAATGAATCGTTCTTATGCGCGAAGGTAAAAGGTAGTATTTGTTAATAAAAATAGGACGATTTTTACAGTATCGTCCTGTGTGAAACAAGTGGCAAACCTGTTCTTTATGTAGTATTAGATTTTCCTTAAAATGAGTAATTATTCCATTTATTTTATAAAATTTTACAGGATCAATGTCGCATACATCCATTAAAGATGCGAAACACTATTTGCAAAATATTCATCTTTTATCACACTCATTCGTAAACGATCAACAAACATGCCGCCACGTAAACGGTCTTGTCTTAGAATGCCTTCTTCTATATAACCTGCGTTTTTATAGGAGGAGATGGCTTTATCATTATCGATTTCAACTCTAAGCCAGATTTTGTTAAGGGAGAGTTCACAAAAGCCATACTTTAGCATCTCATGCATAGCGGCAATACCATAGCCTTTTCCCCAATAACTCTTATCTCCAATGGCTATGCCCAATTCTGCATGTTGATTTAATCGATCTATATTCTTTAGGTCTATCCAACCAATATGTTTACCCGTTTCACTTAGTATCGCTTTTTGCTCATAACCGTTGTTCTTTGCGATACATTGCCTTATCCAATTTCTTGTTTCTTCTATACTAAATGGGGGATATTTGTCAGGCATGTTAAGGTGCTTTGTCACTTCTACGTCCAAACACCACTCATAACGTTCTTCAGCATCTTCGATCAGGAGGTCTCTAAGTTTAACTTTTGGAAGTACCTTTTGCATGTTTTCACCTATTTTCTTTGTTTTTTCTTTTGAAAAGATTGAATGGACTTTGTATAACCTAACTTTTCAAAGAAATGTTCTTTTCCTGGCTGAGCACCTATAAAGAGAGATGTTGGACTTTGTTCCCAAGCTATTTCCATTAGATGTTTGCCTATCTTCCTGCCTTGATAGTCTGGCCTAACAAGAATTTCAGTGATGGTTCCAAAGAAATAGCCATCAGTTAGAATTCGAACACAGCCAACGAGTTTCTCATGATCCCATGCTGTAATGTTCATTGTTCTTTTTAATGCTTCTACAGTAGACTGTTCATGGTAATCACCTGGCCATACAGCATTCACTAACGAGAGGAATTTTGTAACACACAAATCCTGGTCGACTAAAGCATATGTAATTTGTTTATCTCCATCTTTGTACTTCATGGAACACACTCCTAAAAAGATCTAACGGGGGAAATGAGATGAAGATAACTTGATTTTTGATGTGTGGATTCAATTACGATTGGTCTCATCGAGCCGTTAAATTTTATATTGATCTCTTCGTCCATAATCGTATGTAAGGCTTCCTTTAAAAAGTAACCATCAATTGAAATCTTAAGATCTTCGTCACCTGATAAGTCCTTAATTTCTTGTAATTCCTGAATACTCCCCATTTCCGAAGAGCCTGATGAGATGCATAGTTTATGGTCTTTAATACTTAACATAATATTGTTGTTTTTCCATTCACCGGCAAACAAGCAGGCACGTTCAATTCCTTTTACGAATCGCTCTTTATTTAAACTCAAGACTGTCTTTTGTTCATTCGGAATGAGTTTGGACGTATTCGGATACTGCCCAGAAATTAATCTAGAATACAGAGAAATCTCATCTGTTTCAAAAAGGATGTATCCGTCTGCTGAGTACATTTTTACGATACCTGAATAATCACTGATTTGTTTTACAAGTTCATTCAGGCTGGAGCTTGGAACAATAAACGAGGTCTCTTCCTTTACGTGAACTTCGTTTATTCTAGAAGCTAAACGTTGTGAATTAGTGGCAACGGCCGTCAGCTTATTGTTTGAGAACGTAAAATGCACACCAGTCAGTACTGGCCTCGTTTCATTTTTAGCTGTTGCAAAAACCGTCTGTTTGATGGTCTCTTTTAATTCGTTTGCATCCATACCTATTGATTTTGTTTGATCGATCTCAGGTAACTGTGGATATTCGTCCGATCTAAACGCGTTCAGTTGAGTAAAGATGTTCCCCGATCTAACCTTTACGACTGTCTTATCATCTCCTTCGATATGAACATCTTCAGGTAACTTGCGAATGAGCTCTGTAAAATATCGCTCTGAAACGACTGCACTCCCTGCTTGATCAATGCTGATATTTCGGGACGTTTTGTCTTTAGAAATTAACCGTTTAATGATAATATCTGCGTTTGTGCCTATGAGCGTTATCCCCTCATCCTCTGCTATAACCTTTATGCCTGAAAGAATGGGAACAAGTGATTTTTGAGAAACAGCTCTTCCAACATCAGAAAGAGCTTTGCTGAATAATTTTTGGTCAATCGAAAACTTCATATTTGATTTATCCTTCCTGGTTTAATCGCTTGGATTTTCATTAATATTCAGATTATTAGTTTAACACAAAATTCCATTTTTTTAGATTCAAAAAACCCTTTCTGCTCATTGAGCAAAAAGGGCATCACACCACTTATATTACTTTTTCCGCTTTCTTAACGAGTGGAATATAGATGTCGATCTGTTTGTTTTCATCTCCATAGCAGCGTTCATCATAAAGCTCGAACTCTAACTTTCCGTTATGCTCATATCCTGAATCTGGAAACCATTTGGAGAAGATTTCAACCCATGTTTGCTGGATCGATTGTACGAAGTTCTCCTCTGAAGCTTTAGGTGTTGTAAATACGGCATACTCCATCTCTTGAAAACTTCTATAGGACATTCCTTCTGGAGCAGGAGTCCCTTTCTCAACTTCCATTCCAATCATATAAACAAACTCACCTGTTGCCGTGTTGTACTCTGTGCATAACCCTAGTTCCTGGTTCTTGTTTAGAGGGCTTGGAATTTTTTCTCCTAATTTCTTTTGAATATAGTTCTCCCAAAACTTTGGAATATCTACATTATTCTGACCGTCCGTGTTCCGTGTTTTTAAGTCATACCCGATGATGTGGAAAGCTGGTTTTTTAATGATTTTCATTTCCATGTTCATTCCTCCTGTATAACGGTTCATATTCAGGTAAGCCCTTTGATGGAGAGAGATGGGATGAACGGATGCATTACGGTACTCTCTCGGCGATCGGCCATACTGTTTTTTAAAAGCTCGGTTAAATGATTCATGATAGTGAAACCCTAGATCAAAAGCGATATCGATCACTTTATCGTCTGATTGCAATAACCGCTTTGCCGCGTGTGAGAGTCTTCTTTTCCGCACATAATCCATAACAGATTCGCCGACTAGAAACTGAAACACTCTATGATAATGAAAAGGTGAGAAGCAAGCGAGCTCTGCAAGCTCCTCTAATGTAATCCGGTTCTGCAAATTTTCTTCAATATAATCGAGTGTCCGCTGAATGCTATCTTCATAATCCATCTCCATCACCTACCTTACTTCCATCATATACACGAACATCCATTCGTTCTTAACCTTTTTTGCTAAGTTACCGTTTTATTTATTCTATATCGACAGGATTAGCCCTGCTAATGAGGGGCAATTTCATGAGATTGAGTTTGCAATCCCAGGGTTTCGGCTTCCAATCCACGAGTTTCAGCTCTCAATCCACGAGTTTTAGCTCCCAATCCACGAGTTTCGGCTCTCAATCCTCGAGTTTCAGCTCTCAATCCACGAATTTTAGCTCTCAATCCACGAGTTTCAGCTACCAATCCAGAAGTTTCGGCCCTCAATCCACGAGTCTGTAATCGTCGACATTTGCTATTTCCCCATAAAAAAGCTAGAACCACCAAACATGGTTCTAGCTATATCAATAATTATTGAATGCCTACTGCATTAAATGCCTGGTTTACCGAAGTAACAGCTTGTGACGAGGCACCATATAGATCTGTTGCAGACTGGACTGCCGCTGCTCTCGCCTGACTGAAGTTTGAAGATGACGTTAAGTAAACCGTGTTCATACGATAGAAGATTGCGCCTAGCTTGTCCCTTCCGATTCCGGTAACGGAGACGCCATAATGACTGCCACCCTCACTAAGAAGGTATGCTGCTTTGTTGATGATCCCGCTGTTGATATGAACCCCTCCGTTGTCGCCAGTTCCTGTATAGCGAACAGAATAGTGATCAGGATCTTGGTATTTCGCTGGATCTGACATTGAGCGAAGGGCATCTCCCGCTACGGCAGGCGTGTACACGTCTTCACCAATCTCAAAGTCAGGATTTTTACCATTATAATACTCTACTAGTGTTCCAAAGATATCAGACATCGCTTCGTTCAATGCACCTGACTCGTTTTGGTAGACAAGATCGGAGCTCATATCTGTTACGGCATGCGTCAATTCATGAGCAACTACATCAATGCCGCCTGAGAAAGCGATAAAGTTCGTTCCATCACCGTCGCCATATACCATTTGTGAACCGTTCCAGAATGCATTATTGTAATTTTTATTAAAGTGAACAGACGATTTAATCTGCGCTCCTCTATTATCATACGAGTTACGTCCGTGTGTATTTTTATAATAATCGTAGGTTAATCCGGCAAAGTAGTGAGCGTCAACAACTGCTTGATCGTATGAGCTGTCGAACACGTTATCCGTTCCATTGTATAGCGTTCCTGGCAAGAAGAACTCAGGAAGGAACGTACGGTTCTTCATATCATAAGTGAAGATTCCGTTTCCACGCGTATTATCTTGCATATAATACTTTCCGCTGGATAGCGTGAGGTTCAGTGTTTTTGAATCACCTAGCACACCTTTTCCAGTTCCAGTCGTGTTCGTTCCTGTTACTTCGTGCATGTCATTATACCGATTGAGGATCTCACCTGACTGTGCATCAATAAAATAGTTCCAGTTCCCCGGCTCGGGTGTTAAATAGTTTAAGTTTACAAGATACGCAAAATGCGCTTTACCTTCTTTCATCAATACGATTTTTTCCGCTTTTGGCTTCTTCTCAAATTCCGGTTTTAGACCAAGTGCAGCAGTTGCGATTCCTACCGCTTTTTTCCCACTGATCTGCTTTGCATTCGTCAATTTTGACTGCTTGTCCATATTTGGAGCAACTTCACCCGAGATCACCGTAAGTTCACCGTTTTTATTAATGTGTGCCACTTGCGTATAACCCCAAATCGGAACACCTTTGTATTCTTGCTGAAGTCTTAGAACCGTATTCCCGTTTGCTTCTTTTGTACTCTCTACAATGGAGAACGAATCTTCTGCTGTTGAATTCCCTAGTTTGAAGATTGATTTATGACTGTTCACATAATTGAATAGTACCTTTTGTGCAGAAGCTTTTGATTTAGAAGATAACTTACCTGCTAGAAAAGCTGGAGTTCCAGAATCACTGCTTACTTTTACCTTTACTTGCTCTGTGGCAGCCATTGCTGATGGTCCGAACGCACCTGCGATTAATGTTGCCGCAATCCCCATTGCAACCCACTTCTTCTTTGTCATTGTCACGCCTCCAATTTCCTTTTATTTACTTTGTTTGCAACATCATATCACCTCTCAAACTCTATTTATATGAATTTTCAGAAAGTTAATTAGTTGTTACTAGAGTAAAAAATAGGAAATAAAATCATAGTGTCTGATGGCATATTTTCTTTGTAGTTCTTTTTTACCTAAAATTTGTTAAATAAAAAGAAGGAGATGTTCTAAAAAAATAGAATGATTTATATTATTAGATTAAGGAGGCATAACAGATGACTAACTCACTTTCCATATCAGCTAATCAACAAAAATTAATTGCCAATGCAACTCGCATCCAAATTATCCATTTGTTAAAGAATGAGGAATTAACGGCTAAAGAAGTTGCAGATAAACTGGGAAAAACAGCTGGTACGATTCATTACCACATCCAGCTTCTCTATAACGGCGGCATATTAGAACTTGTAAAAGAACAAAAGAAAGGCGGCATCATAGAAAAATACTACCGCTCTAAATCCACTCGTTTTGAATTAATTGACGAAGATAACACTAAACCCTCGTCTATTTCAACCAACCTTTTACTTGATGATGAAGAGAAGAAGCAGTTCCTACTAGAGTTAGAACAGCTTTTCGTTCGATGGGAAAGCCAAGTCACAAATGATAGCACTAAAAAAGAATATAAGGTCTATTGCACGTTTCAGGTGAATGCGTAATGAGGAAACTAAACAGCGAGTGGAAATTTCCCGCCCTATTGTTATCTGCGGTGGGTATTTCATATATTGGTGACTTTATTTACTTAGTTTCTTTAAATTTATTTATCTTTGCAAAAACGGAATCTGTTGCAGCAGTTGCTGGTTTATGGTTAATCGGCCCTCTAGCTGGAATCGTGACAAGCTTATGGTCTGGCAGCTTGATCGATCGATTAAATAAAAAAACAATCATGATGATCACTGATATTATGCGCGCGCTACTCGTTGCCTGTATCCCCTTCTTAACAGAATTGTGGATGATTTATACGATCTTGTTTGCCGTTAGCCTCTGTAGTTCATTCTTTAATCCAGCATCTTCAGCCTACACCGTTCAACTCGTACCGAAAGAACAACGGCTGCGCTATAATTCAATTTCTTCTGTTCTAACGACTGGTGCACTTGTTATAGGACCAGCTATTGCTGGGGCACTCGTCCATTTTGGTTCGTATAACTTTGCGATCTGGTGTAATGCTGGTTCATTTCTTTTATCAGCATGCATTCTTTCTTTTCTACCAAGTTTATATGATAAACAAGGGGTTTCTTCTTCCTATTCTAGCAAAATAAGATTAATGATAAATGACTGGAGGATAGTAGGTGATTTTTTAAAGAAACAACGATTATTCTTAACTACATACATCCTTTTTCAAATGATCATGACTTTAGCCATTGCATTAGATTCTCAAGAAGTCGTTTTCACACAGACCATTATTGGGCTTACAGAAAGTCAATATAGTTTGCTTGTGAGTATAACTGGAATTGGCTATTTAACCGGATCTTTACTTCTCGCTGTAATGGCTAATAAATTTCCTGTTCCCTACCTTATTGGCTTTGCTTCCACGCTTTTTAGTTTAGGGTATGGAATTTATGCCTTCTCTCATTCATTCTTTTCCGCATGTATAGGTTTTATTATTCTAGGTTTCTTTTCATCATTTGCTAACACCGGATTCCAAACTTTTTTCCAACAAAGTATTCCGTCTAACAAAATGGGAAGAGTTGGAGCTACGTTAGGGTTTTTTCAAAGTATAAGTCTTATCGTTATCATCCTATTTGCTAGTTTCTTAAGTGAGTGGTTAAATGTTAAAGAAGTTGTCATCGGAATATCTCTATTCATCATCTGTTTTGCCGTAACACTTAATGTGTTAATGTACTTTTATCACAATAAAAAAGAAAATTATCATAAAGATGCAAAACAAAAAGAGCTAGCACATTAATTAGTGCTAGCTTTAGATTAATAGATTGTAATTGATTTTATGCTCTCATGAAGCAGTAAGTCTTGTAGTTTTTTGAGTTTTGGATAACCTGTCGTTCTCTCACTGATCACTGTTGGCAAAAACCAAGTTGCTTGAAGTGCTGTCATTCCTGCTTCTGTTGCACCTCTTAATTCGTCAGATCCACCGTCACCAATAAATACTGATTCTTGCGGTATTACACCAAGCTTTTCACAAGCCAGTTGATAGATTTCTTTTTGCGGTTTCGCTACTCGTACCTCATAGGAGAAAATCACTTCATCAAAGTAGTCTGGCAGTTCAGTTGTTTCCCAGGTAACCACTTCTTCTGGAGCAGCATTTGAGATCAGACCGAGCTTCAGACCATTAGATTTTAAAGTTTGAAGCAGTTCTATCACTTGAGGATCGATCTCTTGAAAAGGAATGCTCTTAGCTGACAATCTTTCTAGGTGAACGTACTCAATAGCTTCTACGTTTGGTGTAATCCCTTGTGAATCTAAAATATCTCTTAACACACTCTGGTGATCTGGAAACGTTCCATTCATTCTAAGCTCTCTTCTTAGATCCCACTCTGCTTTAAAAATATCTTTATTTAATCCTAAAGGTTCGATAGAATACTTGGCTTTCTTACGTCCATCTTTCCATTCCGTAATCAACGTTTCATACAGATCAAAGAAAACTGCTTTAACCAAGGTTTCTCCCCCTATTAAAAAATCTTTGCATATACACTAGTATCTCGAAGGCTTGTTGTTGAACCAATCTCCAATGAATCATTGCGTAGAATACCTTCCAATGTAAATCCTAACCGTTCAGGGATGGCTGCACTTTTCGTATTACGTGTGTCACAACGGATCTCAACCCTTCGTGCTTTAAGCTCCTTAACAGCAAAATCAGTAATTCCATTAACAGCTTCTGTCATATATCCTTTTCCTGCATAGCGAGTATCAATCCAATATCCAATCTCGAACTTTGGAATTTCCCAATTAATACGGTGTAATCCTGATGAAGCAATCAAGTTCCCGCTGTCCTTTAAAAATACGAGCAATCTTAAATCTTCCCTGCTTAAAAACTTTAGATGCGCTTCCCGAATATTAACTTCTACATCTTCCTCTTTCTGATTAAAATGGGCAAAAGGTAGCCAAGGCTTTAATTCGTCTAGTGAAGCATGAATAGCTTCAAACATCGCTTTGCCATCACCAGGCTTTGGCATTCTAATTAGCAGTCGATCTGTTGTAAATTCAGTTGGAAAATTTATTAAAATTGGTTTCAAAGTGTACCTCCGAGTATCTGTTAGGTAATGTGAGTAAGTTTGTCAGGGTTTACTACCCAATATATCGTTTGTATTAAGTCATTCTTAATCTGTAAGGACAGAACACCAAATACTTGTTGTTCCACATACAGAACAATGCCTGGTTCGCCGTTAACATTCGTATATTTGAATGAAAAGTCTTCCGTTGTTTTTGCCATGATTCCCATATAGAAGCGTGAGATCCGCTCTGCTCCAAGGATTGGAACGAGAGCAGCTTTTATTTTCCCTCCACCATCTGAAATGAGCTTTGCATCTACGGCAAGCAGATTTAATAGATTACTTACATTTCCTGAAACTACTGCTGCTACGAACTGTTCAGTTAGTGCGGAAGCTTTTGGAGGTGACATCGTAGAAGTAGTATGATTGCCTATCGCCTTTTTTGCACGGTGAAAAATTTGTCTGCAGTTTGAACTACTTTTTCCGACCATTTCTGAGATAAAACGATAATCATACTCTAGAACTTCACGAAGTAAAAATACAGCACGTTCCGTTTCTGATAGCTGCTCTAATAAAAGTAAATATGCGGTAGAAAGAGATTCTTTCATTACATATTGTAACGCTGGGTCTTCTTTATTCTCTGCTAATAAAGGCTCTGGAAGCCAGGGTCCTACATATGTTTCTCGTTGTTTACGAGCAGACCTAAGCAGATCCAAACAGCGATTCGTGACGATTTTACAAAGATAAGGTTTTGGGTTTTGAACAAGATCCATTTCTTGTTCACTCCAAGTAATATACGCATCTTGCACGATATCTTCCGCATCTTGCACACTTCCTAGCATTCTATATGCTAATGAAAACAAGAGGGGTTTATATGTTGTAAATAGAAGCTCAGTTTGAACATCATTCATCCATTAAGCCTCCTTTCGCAAACGATTTAATCCTATATTTTGTTCAATAGCTTTTGCTGCTCTTTTAGCACTAGCAAATGCTGCGTCCACCAACATTTCTCCATGTCCTGCACCGTCTCCTGCAATGTAGAGTCCTGGTATTTCAGGTATACTCGGACCAAAATATTGAGTGTCTTTGATGCTAATCATATCTTGCACCACTATCATTCTTGGTAAAAACTGTTGAGCTACAAGTTCTTTTCTCCACTCCGGCTGCATGAGATCAAGAATACTTTCAAGCTCTTTTCTATGACAATCTGCACTGCCCTCTTTATTAGTTCCTAAATATTTAATTAATTGAATAACATTCTTCCCATCCTCGCTTAATGAGCACGCTCGAGAGTGATTAGAGAACAGAATATGCTGATCAATTCCTATCGCAAAATGATGATTTGATTTAGGGAGTCTTTTCAATGCTACGTCTAGGCATGCAGCATATACGGGAGAAGCTTGCTGACTCCACTTTTCTAGCAATGTCCCTTCTGCATTCTTCACCAATTTCATTGATTGCTCAGATCCTATTGTTAATAGTACATTTGAAACTTCGAAGGTATCTCCATCTGAACAGAAGAGTTGATGTGTAATTCCATAATCAATAGAAGAAATCTTCTTGTTTGTATAAATGGTTACTCCAGCAGTCAAAGCCTTATTGCGAAGACTTTCAACGATGGATTGCCAACCATTGTTTACATAGAGGACTCCTTTCAGACCTTGTTGAACTTGTTGGATAGCTGTATTCGCTAATAGTTGATCGTAATCTATGCAATATGTTGATGTTCTGGTCAATGCGTAAAAGATGTTACGGACCATAGGATTTTTAATTTCTTTCTCAGCCCATTCTCGTAAACTCATATGAGGGATCGATGCAGCGTCAATCGTTTTAAGCTTTAACATCACTCTTACCAATTCCGTCTTGTTAGACCATGTTAAAAGTTTTGTTTTGAACATTGCACCTAATGATCCGGGCAGTTCAAAAAGTTTATCATTCCAGATCGCGTATCCATTGGTATCAGGAACTGCCCCAGATACATTTACTTCTAACTCATTTAAAATCTCTTCAGCCGCTCCCCCTCTATATAATTCATGCCCACCTAAGTTAAATAGTGCTCCGTTTTTTGAGATGGTTTGTGCACGACCTCCTAATTGGCTAGCTTTCTCTAGTACTAAGACAGACTTTCCTGCTTGTGCTAAATATACGGCAGAAGTTAAACCGGCTATTCCGCCACCAACAATCGCCACATCAAATGTATTCATGTATAATCACCACTTTCTGATTTTACAAACATGACGATACTGGCGTTTGTTTTGTGACAGAAATCTGTATTTTGTTTACATAGAATATCAGGGGGTAATGGTTTTATAAGGTGACATTTTCATTCAAGTTGCCAAATCTGCAAGAAAGGAGATCAACGTGATGTTATATACCAAGATTCTGGTTGCTTTTGATGGCTCTGAAGGAAGTTACACCGCTCTACACAATGGTAATGAGATTGCACGGCATACAGGGGCTGAGTTAACGTTACTTTATGTGACCAATGAAATAGTTCTGCCATTGTATAGTGGCGTACATCCAGGCGGAGTAGCGAGTTCAGCAGTAGAAGTAAGAGAAGCAGAAATTTTGGAGCAAAGTCATGGTGAAGAAATCCTAAACAGAGCGTTAGGACGTGTGGATCATCAAATAAAGACAACGACAGCCATTTTGCATGGTGACCCGACTACTACCATTTGTGGTTATGCGGATAGCCATAACATCGATCTCATCGTCATTGGTAATCGTGGCCATAGCGGATTTAAAAAACTATTCTTAGGAAGCGTTAGTCAAAAAGTTGTTTCTAACGCACATCAACCTGTACTTGTTTCTAAATAACAATTAATTCGTTTCAGGAGCCCCCTCTTTAAAAGATGGGCTCCTCTATTTTAATGAATCATTTCAGACACTGTTTTGAACGTATAGCCCTTTGCCTTCAAATCCGTAATGATACCTTTAACAGATTTCATCGTTTCTGTGCGGCTGTCATACATCACGTGCAGCAGGATGATTGAGCCAGGCTGAATATTTCGACTCACATGCTTCACTATTTTTGTAGAATCAGATGCTATTTCTGGGTATGTTTCCGGCTCAATGTTCCAAAGGATTGTCTTTCGATCATGTTTATCTAAGTAGTACGGCAGTCCGATCAATTTTTTCCCATATGGTGGGCGAAAGTGAATCTTCCCCTCGTATCCTGCTTTTCGAATCAGCTTATCTGTTGACTCAATCTCATTACGAATATAAGACGGTGTTTTCAAAACCATTCGTTCATGAGAATAAGAATGGTTTCCAAGCTCATGTCCTTCTGCCACTATTTCTTTTGCTTCTTTCAGGTTCTCTTCAATCTCCCTGCCAGTTACAAAAAAAGTAGCTTTAACGCCCTCTTCT
This sequence comes from Fictibacillus sp. 18YEL24, assembly GCF_015903855.1. Lineage (GTDB taxonomy): Bacteria > Bacillota > Bacilli > Bacillales > Fictibacillaceae > Fictibacillus > Fictibacillus phosphorivorans_C. The sequence continues at coordinate 404,187 of NZ_JACZDT010000003.1, read as the reverse complement.
TTTAAAATCGACAAAATTTCATCGGTGTTATCTGTTGGGCCATCATCAAATGTTAAGGCAACTACTTTTTCAGCAGTATCTGCACTTGTTACTAAACCTCCAAAAAATTGAAAGTTTCTCGAACTGCTTAACTTTAAACCGCTGTACCCCAATCCGATCAATAGGAAGATCGCCACGCTTACGTATATGACTATTTTCTTCATTCATTTCTCCTCATTTATGTATAGAACTATTTGTAGGTATGATTAATAAGAATACCAAAAACTCGTTAAATCTGTAGTAACTGAGCTGTAACCATTCTGACGCAGCATAGCTGTAATATTACCCCGATGATAGGCACCATGAGTCGTGATATGCAGCAACATCTCAGAGATACTCGTCTCTCTTCTTCCCGCCCATGGCGTATCAAGAATTAGCTCTTTGTCCAAATCGACTCCATTGTTAAAAAATTCACTATATTGATTGGTTAATTCGTTATACATCGTAATGATCTCCTCAATACTCTTTGTATCTGACTCTACTTTTTCAATCTCGAGTGCATCTGCCATACTAGTCCCTGAAATGATATGAAACCAAAGCTGATCAACGATGTACATATGTGAAACTACTTTCGAGATGGATGGGAAAACACTCTGCACTGTCTGATGATACACTTCATTTCCAAGTTCTGATAACCGATGGAATAACTCCTTGTTCGCCCAAACGTGATAATCGTACATTTTCATAGCATGATGTGTCATAATACCCTCCCTATTTCTCATTCTTACTTCTTTGCCTATTTTCGACAACACGACAAAATCCCCTCTAATTTTCAGAATTAGGAAGGAACTGGGATTGTTTTGAAGAATTTTTTAATAAGACATTATGCTGGTATGAGGAGAACACATGATGAATCATTTCGAGCACGAGATATAAAACGGCTATTCCGCTAGGGGCCCTCCAACAAAATGGGTAGACTCATCATTTAAGTATAAACTTTTGGAGGTGCACGTATGAAACGTGATGTAGATTTTGAAATGTATATTAAGGAAGTTAACAAACCATTCTCAGGGTGGGATTTTTCATATATAACTGAATCTGGTCGGATGGCAAGTGGAATGCTTTCTTGGTCATATGGCAGTATGGTGACCCCTCTCATTGGAAAAGTGTCATCGATGCTTGACATGGGCACTGGAGGTGGAGAGCTTTTGTCCAAGCTTCAACCATTTCCAGCAGTAGTTTGTGCAACAGAAGCATATCTGCCAAACGTCCCCATTGCAAGAGAACGTCTTGAACCTCTTGGTGTAAAAGTGTTTCAAATCGGTGATGATGATCTTCTTCCTTTTGAAGATCATACGTTTGACCTTATCATTAATAAACATGAATCCTACTCTCCACTTGAAGTAAAACGTACATTAACGGATGGTGGAATCTTTCTCACACAACAAGTTGGCGGTTCAGATTGTGCTGAGATTAACACATTGCTTGGGTATCCAATCAATGATGAGTTCTCACATTGGAATTTGCGTTTTGCTGAAAATGAACTGCGAGAAAATGGATTTGAACTTTTAGAAACTAAAGAAGAATTTCCTGTTCAGCGCTTTTATGATATTGGTGCCTTGCTCTATTATTTAGATGCAATACCTTGGCAGGTACCAGAGTTCCAACTCGAAGATTCTGTAGAAAAGCTGCATCACATTCATGAACTGATCCAAATGAATGGATACTTTGAAGTGAAACAGCATCGTTTTCTAATAAAAGCGAGGAAAAAATAAGGAAATTTAAAAAGCTGGCACAGCAATCGTTCGCTTTGAACGCGCTGAGCCAGCTTTTCTTGACAATGTTCTGTTGGATTGTTTGGAAGATAGAGCTTTACTGTCCAGTACATTCAAAATACTGTCCAGTTTTCTAAATTTACTGTCCACTTTTGAGGTTTTACTGTCCACTTGTCTTCATTTACTGTCCATTTTCAACATTTTACTGTCCACTTATTCAGAAACTACTTCTGAACACTGGTTACCATCCAGCCTTTTTCATCGACCCACTCAAGGTTAACCGTGTATTTTTCATTTGGCTGTTTATTCGGACTGACTTCTGCAACTGATTTCTGTGGGCCACCACCATTTGCGATTTTCCACACCGTCATGTTTTCATCAAGACCTGTAGCCAGACGAATCGCTTTTAGTTTTTCATTCCAGTCTACACTGCCTTCATCATAACTTGATGTATGAGGTCCTGTTTGAGAAGTACCAATTGGTTCGTTTAGAACTGGTTTGTCACCTGAAGCTTGTTGTTTTTTCTTTTCCGCTTCAGCTTTTTCTGCTTTTTCCTTTTTATCTGCTTCTTTTTCAGGATCTATGCCAATTTCTTCAGATGGTTCTTGTTTCTTGGTTTTCTCCTTGTTGTTTGGTTCTTTTTCTTCACGTTCTTCTTCATAAGCACTTTCGTTATCAGGCTGAAGTTTTACCACTTTATGTTTTGGTTCTTTATTTGCTTCCTCTTTCTTTGGCTCTTCTTCACTGCCCATCAGCAGCGCATCTTTTGGCAAGAATAATAACGCTAAAAGAACAGCTCCTAACGCACTGTATAATACAATATTTCTCTTGTTTGACTTCTTGCGTTCTGATCTTCTCATCTATTACAATCACTCCTTCATATCAAACGTTCCCTCTCGTGATAAAACAAAACAAAAAGAACTCTAATAAAGATTAGAGTTCTAACATTTAAAACTTTTATATACTCAACATTAATTATTCGAAGGGATTCACTAAAAATTTGAGGGTGACCAAAGATTTCAGAAGTTTTTGCCAACACAAGTTATGTATTATACCTCTAATACAACAGCCATTTCTTTTCCAAATCTATCACCCTTATCAACAAACCCTAAGCTCTCATACAATTGATGAGCACCCTTATTCTCAGGATGATAACCCACTACAATTACATTAGCATCTAATAAAGTCTTCATTTCTTCAATCATCAACTGTGTTGCGATCTTGCCAATACCTTTTTTCTGGTAATTTTTATCGATCATAATTCGATAGATCCAATACCCATCCAATTCTTCTTTCATGGAGTTGAACATAAGAAATCCAACTGTGTTACCTTCCAATAGAATAGCGTAAGGCTTTAAGGTTGGTTCAAATTTTGATTGAGCGATAGAAACGGCGTTAGGTTCAATATGGCTCACTTGATCATCTGCTACTTCTAAAAAGCAGCATTCGTACCAATTTTCTGCGTTCAGTTCTGCGATCGTCACTTGTTTTTGTGTCATAAGTTCTCCTTTGATTGTAAGTTACATTTCCAATTTTACCATAATATCTCATTTAATGAAGATATAGAATCTAATGATAGCTCAAACGTGATAAAAAACAGTGTCTTCCCATTACTGAAGACACTGCATTTCGTTTAAAGTTAGGCTACGGACTTTTCTTGTTTTGCGGCGAGCTTTTTCATATCAAAACGGACTAGTATGGATACGATGAGCGCAACTATAAACAATCCAGAAAAGAATGTTAAACTGTTCGCGTAAGAACCTGTTGTGTCCTTAATCCACGCAGCGAATAATGGACCTGCAAGACCAGCTGCTGCCCAAGCCGTTAGAATATAACCATGAATCGCTCCAACCTGTTTCGTTCCAAATAGGTCACCAATGTAGGCTGGAATCGATGCGAAACCTCCACCGTAACACGTATAGATAACAGCGAGCATCACCTGAAAAAGAATGGATGATGACGTTTGTGGCAACATGAAAAAGAGAGCGATCTGCAAAACGAAAAATGTCGTATAAGTATTAGGTCGCCCGATGTAGTCTGAAATGGATGCCCATCCAATTCGACCAAAACCGTTGAACAATCCTAAAACGCCCACTAGTGCCGCAGCTTCAGCAGTTGTTAATCCAATACTCTCTTCAGCAAGAGGTTTTGCGGCAGAAAGAATGGCGATACCACATGTAACATTAATGAATAGCATGATCCACAAATAATAAAAACGGCGTGTTTTTACAGCTTCGTTTGCTGTTAGTTGTGAGAGGTCTTGTTTAATTTTCACTTTTCCGCTCTCTACATTCTCTTTAAACCCAGCAGGAAGCCATCCTTCTTCTGGTTTTTCCAAATAAAGAGAGGACAATGTCATTACAGCAAAGTAAGCAATTCCTAAAATGTAGAATGTGTTTGCAATACCAACAGATTTAATAAGTACGTCCATAATAGGAGAACTGACCGCTGCTGCGAAACCAAATCCCATGATAGCAAGTCCTGTTGCTAGCCCACGACGATCGGGAAACCATTTGATCAGTGTAGAAACAGGTGCAATATAACCTACTCCAAGCCCGATTCCACCAAGTACACCATAAAAGATATAAAGCATCGTTAACGAGCCGATATTGACTGCAAGACCAGATCCAGCAATTCCTAATCCAAAGAAAATGGCTGCAAGCAAACCTGCTTTCTTTGGACCATGTTTTTCAACAAAATGTCCTAAAAAAGCTGCAGACAAACCTAAGAATAGGATGGCGATACTGAACGTCATCTGCACTTGTGAAGCTGTCCACCCAAATTTCTCGATCAGTGGATTCGTGAAGTTGCTCCAAGCATACACCGATCCAATGGAAATATGTATTCCTACCGCTGATAAAGCAATGAGCCACCGATTTTTAGACTTTTTCATCCTTATTTCCCCCCCTATAAAGTTAATAAAGTTAAACATTCATGAAACTTACCCTAATGTAAGGCACAAAAAAAGACAACATTCAAAAGTACTTATTTTTTCAAATAAGTCCATTGTAGAATGTTGCCTAAAAGCTCTACATACTCGTGCAGAGCGTCCATTCATCATCAAAAGTAGAATAGAAAAAGTACAGATCGTGTATTTTCTCCATTACTTCTCACATTAGTTGTAAGCGTTTTTATAATATCAAATCGTTGCGTTATTCGCAACATAATTTTTTGACTTTTTAGATAATAGCCGGGTGATATGAATTTCTTCGCGATCGACACATTTTAATTTACATAGTTTAATCAAATAACTGGAAAGAAATTTGTCTTTTATTTTTGTGTATTGGTTTGGGTTTTCCCATAGATCGCGAAATACTTCGCACAATACTTGTTCAGCCACACGCTTATCACCAGTAATTCGGAGGGCAACCTGATATAAAAGTGTGCTATATGAATCGACCATTTGTTTTAAGGCACTAGAATCCTTATGTAGCAATCTGGTCAATATTTTGCTATCAAGGTCATGTCGTATGTTCATTTCAGCAACACCCTCCTGTTACTTCCTTTGTTAATTTCCAATTCCCATAAATTAAAGGTGTTAAACATTGAACACAACACTTGTTGAATATTAATATATATTTTGTACAATAAAAAAACAGCACTTGAATTTCAAGCACTGTTTTAATTAACACTTATTTTTTTAGATTTTTCTCTACTGAATATTTTATACCTGCAACTGTTCCTATCCCAAGAAGTGCGTATTTTAATCCGACTAATGTAGCTTCTGGTGTAGCAGCCCCCGCTTCCCAAAAGGCATAAAGAACGCCTAGGACAACTGCAACAATGGGGATATACTTGTTCGAAAAACGATCCGTATGACGAATGGCATATAAAACCACAGCTAAACCAATGTACGGTGCAAAATCGGTCATAAAATCCATGATTTCCACCCCAATCGATAAAATTTGTATAGCTAATACAAATTTTATTAAAACTTGGATGAAAATAGACCGTTACGTAAAAATATTATCTCCATGTAGCTTTTTCGAGTGCAGTGTCACATTGATTGATTAAACTTCTCACTAAATCACCAGCAGACCTTACTTGCGCTAGAGCAGATGCTTGACCAGCCCACATGGACATCATTTCTTTATTTCCTTGATTAGCTGCTTCTCTTCTAATATCAGACGTTAACATATGCTGCAGTGGATAAGGAGGCAAATCACGAATATGACTCTCTAAGTCTATCATCATCTTATTCTTAAAGCCTCTCGCACTTTTTCCAGAGAAAACTTTTGTTATTTTCGTGTCAGTATCACGACTAGATAGGATGGTCTGTTTGTGAATGGTATTTGCTCCGCTCTCTTTAACTGTCAAAAATGCTGTGCCCAGCTGAACAGCTGAGGCACCTAAAGTTAGTGCTGCTGCCATTCCCCTACCATCCATGATGCCCCCCGCTGCCACAACCGGACATGAAACAGCGTCTACTACTTGTGGAACAAGAGCCATCGTGCCGATCATAGATTCACTTTCACCATTTAAGAATGTACCTCTATGCCCGCCTGCCTCAGCACCCTGTGCAACGATAAGATCTACACCATTGGATTCAAGGTGAATCGCTTCTTTAACAGAAGTTGCCGTTGCGATAACAACCATTTCTAATGCATGTAAGTCTTCTACTAATCTTTTAGACGGCGCATTAAATGTAAAACTAACTATTTTAACGCCCGCTTCGATCACGGTGGCGAGCTGTTTCTTAAATAAATTCTCCACATCTGGAATGTCATGAACTTCAGGTATTCCAAGTTTTGAACGGTATGTATTCAAGTGTTGCTGCATCGCTTGAATAGCTTCCTCGTCCATTTTATGTGTCTCGGGCTCGGGGAGAAACAGATTCACAGCAATGGGAGATCGTGTGAGTTGCTGAATATTTTTTAAAGCCGTTTTAATTTGTTGAGGACTCATATATCCTGCACCAAGTGTTCCTAATGCTCCTGCTTCACTTACTTCTGCTACTAATTCAGGTATTGTTGGGCCACCCGCCATACCCGCTTGTATGATTGGATATTTAATATTGAGCATGCTGCAGATCATACGTATCTTCCTCCATTTCCTGCTTTTTAAATAGCATAACAAAAAGATAGAGCTCTAGTCTGTTTCGACTAAAGCTCTTCCCTCCATTAAACTGCAATTTTTCTATTTTCGTACATCTCCTGAATGGCTTCTTCACTTTTACCTTCGTCAAACTCATTTTCACTTTTAGATACCACGATCGTTGCAATTCCGTTTCCGATTAAGTTTACAATGGCACGCGCTTCACTCATGAAACGGTCAACTCCTAATAGAAGTGCCAAACCTTCAACAGGAATGACTTGCATAGCCGTTAGCGTAGATGCAAGGACGATGAACCCACCACCTGTAACTGCGGCTGCACCTTTAGACGTTAGCATCAATACAGCGATAATAGTTAATTGCTGGGTTAGACTGAGATCGATGCCAAATACTTGAGCTAAAAATACGACTGCCATCGAGAGGTAGATGCTTGTTCCGTCTAAGTTGAAAGAATAACCGGTTGGTATAACAAGACCTACAACAGACTTCGAGCATCCGAACTTCTCCATCTTGTTCATCATTCTTGGCAGAACCGATTCTGAAGAACTTGTTCCGAGTACGATCAAGAGCTCTTCTTTTATAAATTTCAAATACTTCCACAAACTGAATCCATACATCTTACAAATCAGGTTCAACACGATAAAAACAAAGAAGAACATCGTCGTATACACCGCGATCATTAACTTACCGAGCGGTACGAGTGACTCTAGTCCATAGTTTCCTATTGTAAACGCCATCGCACCGAACGCTCCAAGTGGCGCAGCTTTCATGATATAACCGACGATCTTGAAAAAGACGTTCAGCAACTTTTCAAAGAATTCGATAATGATCTTTCCGCTGTTTCCGAGTGCCGTAAGTCCAACACCAAACAGAATGGAAAAGAATAGTACTTGCAGAATATCACCTTTAGCAAATGCATCAACCATGTTGCTCGGAACGATATGTGTAACGAATTCGATCCAATCGATCTTACCGCCTTCTTCAGACGTGTATTGTGACACATCACCTTTCTCAAGCTTATCAAAGTCTAAGCCCGCACCTGGTTTTAACACGTTAACAACGATCAATCCAATAACAAGTGCGAGCGTCGTAACAATTTCAAAGTAGATGAAAGCTTTCCCTCCAACTTTACCTACCTTTTTCATGTCACCCATTTTAGCGATGCCTAGTACGATCGTTAAGAAGATAATCGGTGCGATCACCATCTTCACAGCATTAATAAATGTATCTCCTACAGGTTTCATCTGTTTCCCAAAATCTGGCCAGAAGAGTCCCACTAGTACACCTACGGCGATAGCCGTTAAAACCTGAAACGTTAAGTTCTTAAATAACCTTTTCATTGTTCTTCTCCTTTCGAGTTTGAAAATGAATTTTTAGAAAGTTAAATTGTCTGGGGTCTGACCCGGGGTCAGACCCCAGACAATTTCCATACAATTTAACAAGCCAAAGAAAAACGCTACCATTTGTAAAAACAATGATAGCGCTTCCATTAATTTATTAGAATATTAAGAACTTATTGGACGTTTTGGTCTTTTTGGTCTTCAACTATTTTTTAAGAAGATATCGATTGACAGGTCGTCCGACCGTACCGTACTGAATATCCATTTGAATCGTTCCGTTCTTTACTAAATATTCAAGATATCTTCGTGCTGTCACTCGTGCGATGCCTATTCCTTCTGCTACCTCTTCTGCCGACTTCGCCTCAATCTGCGATTTTATAAAGCTTGCGATCTGTTTAAGCGTCAGTTCGTTCAACCCTTTAGGAAGCTCCGCCGTAACAGGAACATCACGTATCTCAGAATAGAAAAGATTATCTAGATCTTTTTGCGTAACTGTTCCGGATGGTGACACGGTAGAATGATACGTTCGATATTTGTTTAAGGCTTTTTCAATACGCTCAAAAGTAAATGGTTTGATAATATAATCGAACGCGCCGTTCTGCATCATAGAACGGATGGTCTCTAAGTCGTTGGCAGCTGTAATAATGATAACGTCTACCTGAATCTTTTCCGCTCGTATCTGCTGAAGTGTTTCAATCCCATCCTGCTCTGGCATGTAGATATCGAGTACGACGAGATCTGGCTTATGCTTTCTTATACGTTTCAATCCTTCTGTTCCATTTGATGCTGTATCGATTACCTTAAATCGCTTTACTTTTTCAATAAACGCTTTGTTTATCTCTAAGACCATCGGATCGTCTTCAATCAACAGAACCTTTATCTCACTCATCCTCTTCACCTCTACCATTCATCGGAAATACTATTACAATACTTGTTCCCTGGTTTTCTTCAGATGTTACTTCTATGTCTCCGTTACCTTTTTCTACAATCTGACGAATCAGGTACAACCCGATTCCAGACCCACTATTTCCTTTTGTCGTATATCCTCTTTCAAACATATGCTGCTGGACTTCCTGACTCATTCCGCATCCGTTGTCCTCGACCAAAATCGCACAAGCCTCGGAATCCTGGGCGATGGAAACATCAATCCTGCCCTCATGATCTCCTTTTAGAGCGTCATACGCGTTCTCTATCAGATTACCGATGATCGTTACAAAATCATGCTGATCGAGTTGATCTGGGAACGTTTTAAGTGAGCTCTCATTATCAATATCCACTTTTATTCCGAGTTCTTTTCCGCGTCCAACTTTGCTTAACAATAGACCTGCAAGACTCTCGTTCTTGATCCTTTGATTTAAAAACCGAGTGAGTGAACCTTTTTCTTCTGATATCTGAAAAACATACTGCATCGCTTTTTTCAAATTGCCTAACTGAAGAAGCCCTGCGATCGTATGAAGCTTGTTCATGTGCTCGTGGTTCTGAACTCGTAGTGCCTCTACAAATGCCTTAACACCTGTCAGTTCTTCCGCCATCTTTGCAACTTCTGTTCTATCCTGGAAAATAGCGACAGCTCCAACGATCTTGTTATTTACTTTTATCGGCACTCGGTTACTCATGATCACTTTTCCACTTACTCGAATTTCTTGATTATAAACAGGACGACTCAGTTCTATGATCTCTGGAAGACGCGTATCTGGTATTACTTCACGAATCTGTTTTCCGACAACGTCACCCCTGACTGAGAATATACTTTTTGCTTTTTCATTAAAGATCGTGATGAGTTCCTCTTTATCAATTGCGATTACACCTTCATGCATAGAGTGGAACGTTGCTGTTCTCTCTTCGAACATTCGGACGATCTCGTGTGGTTCTAAATAAAACATCTGCTGTTTAAGATGACGAGCTAATAGATAGGAACCGATCACACCGAACGAGAGAACCAATAATAGAATAAGAGTCATCTCATCTGTCAGGTCATGAAACACTTCGTAGTAACCTGGTATCACATGACCGACCACAACAACCCCGATCTGCTCTAGTTCATCATTTTTGATGGGAACAAATGCCCTTACAGCTGTACCCATCTCTCCCTTTGCTTTCGAGATAAACGTGTGGTCAGCAAAGGCTGCTCCTTCATCACTCCCTTTAGACACCGTACCAATCATGTCTTTAACAGGATGAGAATATCGGATATGATCCATGTCCATGACCACGACATAATCTGCTTCATTAATGACTCGTATCTTTTCAACGACTGGTTCTATCTCGTTCCAGCCTCTATTTATCTGAATGTATTTCTTCACTTCGGGAAGCTGTGCCACGGTGCGTGAAGTAATCATTGCCCGCTTACCAAGCTCTTCTTCCTGAATATCGAGGATCTTACCAATAATGACGACACCTCCGATTAGGATGGCATAGAGCACGATTCCAAACGTTAGGATCATGATTTTTGTTCGAATGGGTAATCGTTTCATCGTCATTTACTAGCAACCTCCTTTTCATTGTCACTATTGTATCATTTCAATTTCAATATGTTAGACTATTTAAAAAAGTAACGGATTTGGGGTAATTCATGGATGAAATCTTTCATTGGGATCGCACTGATACTGATAGCGGGTTTAGGAGTATCAATCTGGATTGGTTTTCATACAAAAATGGCCGAAGGAACACTTCCCTATGATGATGATCAAAAAGGCATACAGGACCAAGTTGTCATCAAGTTTAGTCACGTGGTTGCAGAGAATACTCCTAAAGGACTTGCTGCACAGCGTTTTGCAAAACGGATAAACGAGAAATCTAATGGTCAGATTAAAATTGAAGTGATTCCAAACGGTGGACTCTACTCCGATCAAGAAGAACTTGAAGCGCTGCAGCGTGGTGATGTGCAGATGATCGCACCTGCTACGACAAAGCTAAGCACATTTTCACCTAAATGGCAGGTTCTTGATCTTCCTTATGCCATGCCTACTCGTGAAAGTATTATAAAGGCGTTAAACGGAGACATTGGGAACACGTTGCTTCAATCACTAGAAGAGAAAAATATGAAAGGCCTTACGTTATGGATCAATGGATTTAAACAAATTACAACAAACGACGGGCCTGTCGTTCACCCTAATGATCTAAAAGGGCAAAACCTGCGAATCATGCCTAGTTCTGTGCTTGAGAATCAATTTGATCAAGTTGGAGCTAAAGCAGTTGGATTGGATTTTAACGATACGTACCGATTATTGGAATCTGGAGAATTAAACGGTGAGGAGAACACGATCTCTAACATCTATTCTAAAAAATTCTTTGATGTGCAAAGTCACCTTACGATAAGCAATCATGGATTTTTAGGGTATGCTGTAATCATGAATGATGAGTTTTGGAGCAATCTTACGAAGAAGCAGCAAAGAATCATAACTGAAGCTTTGGATGAAGCTACTAGCTGGAACCAGACTCAATCTTTCGCGATGAACGAGGAACAGCTTGCATTAATCGAGAAAAATTCTTCAATCGATATTCATTATCTGACAGAGGAAGAAAAAAGAGAGTGGGCAAAGGGTTGGGAGCCCGTGTACCGAGCGTTTAAAAGTGAGATTGGAGACGACCTTCTTTCCAAGATGATTCAATTAAGAAATTCCTATAAAGATTTTTAACCGAGAACAAATTCAGGTGCTAATTCTTTAATAATCAGCACCCTTTTTTATTCCATTCATCCACACACGTTTGGCAAATACACGTTTCACGATCGGAAGCTGCACATTCAAGAAGTTGAGCTGGAATCTGAACTTTCATACACCAACATGATTCTGGGTTCTTTCCGTTTGAAATTGCACAGAAATTATCTCCCTTACATAACGGGCATTCAGACATGGTCTTTCACCTTTACCTGCATCTCTTTTCCCCATTCTGCCAAGGATTTTAACGATGGGATTAAAGCCTCTCCTGCCTCCGTTAATGAATATTCCACCCTAGGAGGTATCTCCATGAATTGCGTTCGCACCACCAGTCCTTGTTTTTCCATCTCTTTTAAAGACTGAGATAAAACCATGTTTGTGATTCCATCCACCTGACGCTTCAGTTCGTTATACCGTATCGTCTTATTCTTCCACAATGCCCATATGATCGGAAGTCTCCATTTACTCCCGATTAGTGTTAGAGCAAATGTTAACGGGCAATCCTCTTTTCTCTTATAACCTTCATCACTCATGTTAAGGCTCCTTTAATCAGTTTTTACTGACTTAGTAAGAAATTACTGCATACTTGTTTTCGTCTTTCTCTGTAATAAAATTATAGCGTAAGTACTACGTTTGGGAGTGATTAAAATGGAGTTACACTACGAGATTGTTCCTGATTATAAAATGGAGGTTTGCCGGAATCTCTGCAATGAACTTATGACGTATCAAAAAGCAAAAGCCACCATAAGCCCTGAATTATTTGACACTATGAACTTTGAAACACGCTTGGTTCCATCTGTACATAAAGCCATGCATAACTATATCGTTGTAGTTAAAGATAGAAATAAACTCGTGGGATACGTGTATGCAAACATCTCTCCTAAAGAAGTGTACCGCAATGATTTCGCTACCTTCTTTGATATGAATTCTGTTCAGAGAAAAGCAGTCGGATGCCTTTCTCAGTTTTACATTAAGGATGAGTACAGACAATATGGGATTGGTTCTAAACTATTTAATATGTCTATGAACTGGCTCACTTCTTTTGATGAAGTGGATGATTATTTTATCTTTGTATCCAATGGGAATGATGGCGCACTTTCCTTTTATCAACGTAAAGGTTTCGCAATCAGTCATGAGATATTAGACGGTTTCATTACGGTGCTACACAGTAAGAAAGTAAGTGAAAATGAACATCGCACTAATTTTTAGGTCCATTTAACTGTTTTTCTACGTCTATTTAGTTCCTCCCTTTGTAGCTAGTTTTCTCGTTTTACAAATCTGTAAAATGAAATTAATAAAAGTATTGTAGAATAAAACCTGTTTCACCAACATTTTGAAATATGTGAAACAACTAGAAATTCAAGCTACAAGGGGTAAAAACTAAATGGATGGAGGCGTTGATGATGAAAAGGCATGAAAACAAAAAGTTTCTTTCACTTTTCTCAGTTGTAATTGCTTTAGTAGTAAGCACGTTAGCATTTATACCAGCTCTTCAGGCAGCTGGCGATGGATCGTGGACTAGTCCTTATTCAGTTTCTCAAAGTATCTCGAATCAGAACAATTCTGCAAAGACTGTTCAAGGTTATGTAGTAGGACAACCTACCGCAACAACTACCGTGGTAACAAGCAATTATCCAAACGATTATGCACTCGCTCTAGCAGACAGTCCTACTGAAACAAACACAGCTAACATGGTGTATGTTCAGATTCCAACTTCTTACCGATCACAGTTTGGTCTAAAAACAAACCCTACTTTAAAAGGTCAATCCATTAAAGTAACGGGAAGTCTAGCAGCTTACTTCTCACATGCCGGCTTAAAAGATCCAACAGCTATGGAAAAAGCATCTGGTACAACACCAACAGATCCGCCGACAGATCCTACTGACCCACCAACATTTGATGAATCGTATTATGATCCTGCTCAAGGAAAAACGGGAGCAGCATTAAAAACAGCTCTTCACAATATTATTGATGATCATACTGAGCTCTCTTATGATGCCGTATGGAACGCACTTAAAGTAACCGATCAAGATCCAAACAACAGCAACAATGTTATCCTTCTATACACGGGCCGTTCACAGAGCAAATCAACGAACGGTGGGAATGTAAACGATTGGAACCGTGAGCACGTTTGGGCAAAATCACACGGTGATTTCGGAACAGCGATGGGTCCAGGAACGGATATCCACCACTTGCGCCCAACAGATGTGAGTGTAAACAGCTCTCGTGGAAACCTTGATTTTGATAACGGTGGCACACAGCATTCTGAAGCACTTGGAAACTATTATGACAGCGACTCATGGGAACCGCGCGATGCAGTAAAAGGCGATGTTGCCCGCATGCTGTTTTACATGGCTGTTCGTTATGAAGGTGACAGCGGTGAACCACAACTTGAATTGAACAACAACGTCAATAACGGAACGGCTCCTTATCACGGTAAAATGTCTGTGTTGCTTCAGTGGCACTTAGAGGATCCGGTCGATAACTGGGAACGGAACCGAAACAACATCATTTATGAACAATTCCAGCATAACCGCAATCCATTCATCGATCACCCAGAATGGGCTGAGGAGATTTGGTAAATTGAACACCTTTCAAAACAAACTTGCATTTTGTTTCGAGTTAACTGTAAAATATTTTCCTTAATAGCTATAGACATTCTGCTCACAACCTAGGTAGCCCCCTCTCAAGCTAATTTGAGAGGGGGCTACCTAGGTTTACTTTTTGATTTCAGTTATTCCTGTGTACCTGTAAAGAAATTATCTAATTCTCTTTAATCTTATATTGTTTATCCACTTCAGTAAATTAATAATTCAATATTCACATTTAGTGAAGTTTAATAAATAGATTTTTGTATTTCATCGAGCAAACTTAACATCCTACCAAAAAACTTATAGACAATGTATCTGTCTATAAGCTTTTTTCGAATTTAAGTATCATTTGAAAATAATCCAAATTTATTTCCTATTTAAAATTTAGTAAATCCTTAAGATTTCCACTCACAGCAAGGAATACACCATGCAAGTCTCTCTTCGCGTTTTTTTGTCATTATAACGAACCTCCTTTCAGTTAATAACTTCGGAATAAATAAAATACTATATTCAATTCCGTTATGTAAATATTACAATTTTATACATATATTTACAATGGGCTTTTCGTAAAATGGTTATATTTTCCTATAAAATAGAATTTTAGGAAAATATAACCATTTTTGTGAATAGGTATAAGTTTTACATTGAAAATCATTATTATAAACATGTAAACTTATATTATTGGTATTTTATTACATTTCAGCATTAGTGCAAAGGAGTGAGAAATTTTGGTTATCAGATTTAAACCTTACACAAGAGTTACTCTTAACAAAGAAACTCGTGAAGTATTAATAAACCGCCCATTGATAGATGGAAATGTAGGTCAAATATTCGATTTGACAGATATAGGTATTGAAGTCATAGAAATGATTGGAAATTCCTCTTACGAGGATATCATGTCAAAAGTTAGCCGCAATAATCCCAATTCCAAAGATGAAATTAAGGAAATAATAAGTTTCTTATTCAACGAGAATTACATAGAAGTACTTGGTGAGGTTATTACTGACCCTGCTTTAGCCTTATATTCTAGAATTATTCCTTTATGGGCAGAACTTGAATCTGGGGGCACAGACAGAAATGAAATACAAAGACGTCTTATGACAAAAAAAATAGCAGTAATAGGATGCGGTACAATCGGTGCAAGCATAATTGCAAAGCTTACATCAATGGGGGTTCAAAATTATGTATTAATTGATAGTGATGTCGTAGAAGAAACAAATTTAACGAGACAACCATTATTTTCTCTTCAAGATATTGGTAATAAAAAAACTAGTGTTTTAAAACAATTTATATCTGATAGAATTTTAAATGCATATGTTAAGACTTATGACTTATATGTTGAAAACATTTCTGATTTAACTATTATAAATGACGTGGATTTAATTATTTCAAGTGGTGATGGCCCTAACCTTGATAAAATTGTAAACAATTATGCAGAACAACACCAAAAATCAGTTTGTTTTGCAGCAGCTTATAATGGACACAATGGTAAAGTACTACCTCTATATCTGCCAGGAAAATCTCATACTATTGAATGTATTAATAATTACCTACAAGATGACAATAGATTTACTGGTACTCATAAAAATATGAACGATTTTATTATTAGTACAGTTCCTTACATTGGTGAAATGATTGGCAGTATAGCTACTGCAGAAATAATTAAATTTTTGACTGGACAAATTGAACCATTTCTAATTAACAAGGTATTATTTGTTAATATTTCTAAGTACGAAGTCAGCATTGTAGAGATTCCTGAGAATTGGAAGGGATGTTCTTGCTCTTATAAGATGGTAAAATCAATATAGATTCACCTTTTTAATTGATAGATATTTTATTTTAACTAAAATCTAACTTGTAATCGGATTACAGTTGAATCCCCCTTCATATTTTTTATGATGGGGGTTATTTCGTACCATAATTAATTCATATATTTCATATTTGTCTTGTAGCAGCACAATGCCCCAAGAAGAAACATATTAACAATGCTATAAATAATATATTAATTATTTGTAACAATCATTTTGTAAACCTTATGGTTCAGAATGAAGCCATAAAGTAATAAGTAATATTAATAGAAATTATTATTAATATAAGCGAGCAAATCTAATTCGCTACATAAATATCTCGTAATACACCAAACAAATACCACACGCCGCCCACGAAACCATCGCAAACACGGTTACGATCATATTTTCTGACCAACCATATTTAATTCCGTAGTGATAATGAATTGGAGTGAATCGGAACAGCTTCTTTTTTGTTCGTTTAAAATAAGCGACTTGAATGATGACTGAAAGCTGTTCTGCAAGATAGATAATAAACAGAATTGGAATTAAGATCTCCACGTTCTCAATGATGGCAAGGAACGATAAGGTTCCTCCAATAGCGAGGGATCCCGTATCACCCATGAACGCTTTTGCAGGATACAGATTATAGATTAAGAATCCTAGAATTGTAGCGATCATGACTAAGCAAAAGACTTTCACTTCCGTATACTCACTGATTACAAAGAAAAAGAAGTATGTAGGAATCGCAACCATACCTAGAAGTCCGTCCATTCCATCGGTAAAATTAATAGCATTGGCCGTTCCGACAATAAACAGTGTGATCAGGATGAGGTAAATGATGTAAGGAAGAACAATGTTAAATGATTCCGTCACCCGTATGCTTGTATCAATATTGAAAAGATCGATGCCGACATATAAGAGAACAATAGTGAACGCGAACTGAAATTTCAGTTTTGTTTTTCCTGATACCCCGCCAGGATCTTGTTTTGAAGCTTTCCAAAAATCATCTAGAAAACCAATAAAACTAAACAGTATAAACGTTGCTATTAGAAAGAGCATGATGGGACTTGTCGTGTAATAATAAAGCGCGACGAAAATCCCTACAAAAAATACACTTCCTAACATTAAGGGTGTCCCCTTTTTTTCCTGATGATCTTGAGGAAGTTCCACTCGAATGGGCTGTGTGAGCTTTAGTTTTTTAAATGTTAGTATCAGCAGAGGGGCAAATATTACAGTTAACAAAAATGTGATAAAAGCAGGTGCTAGCTGTAACAACACAATTGTAATCTCCTCTCTTATTTCTCCTCTGTATCTATTCGAGAAAAGATGAAAAGTTCCTTTAAATTGTAGGGGGTCTGACCCGGGTCAGACCCCCTACAATTTCTCTACAATTTAACTAGTACAAAATGCTGTGGGACTTCCGAGTGATAGACACCTCAACGAGGGCTTGCTACTGTAAGTAAGTGTAAGAATATTCAGAATAAGGAGAATGACTCATGAGAGGAAAACGTGTTTTATTATGTACCATGCTAAGTACAGCCATGTTGTTATCCAGTTTCACTCCTGCTATTTTTGCAGAAGGTTCCTCCAATCATAATAATCGAACACATCACGGTGACTGGAACCAGCCCTCTAAAGCATCACCTGTTCTACATCCTGGAACACCTGAAAGTGCCTCACTAAAGAGAGAACCACTAGAGCAAATCGGTCCGTTTATTGAAAGTGAGATTGAGAAACGAACCATGCCAGGCGGTGTCGTTCTCATCGCTAGAAGTGGAAGCATCGCAAAACATGATGCCTATGGCTATTCCGCTCGCTACATTGACGATCAGTTCACAGAAATGGATCAGCCTGTTGAGATGAAAAAAGACACGATTTTTGATATCGCCTCAATCTCCAAGCTCTTCACAACAACAGCTGCAATGAAGCTTTATGAACAAGGAAAATTCAATCTAGATGATCCTGTCGGAAAATATATTCCAGAGTTTAACGAAAACGGAAAAGAGAGCGTAACCATCCGGCAGATTATGACACATACTTCCGGTTTTACAGCATGGATTCCTCTATACAGCATGGGAGCAAATCGCGAGGAACGGTTGCAGATTGCTTTAAATTACGGGTTAAAAAATAAGCCTGGTACAACGTATACATACAGTGACCTAAATCTAATTACACTAGGTGTTTTAGTTGAAAGATTGTCAGGTCAACGTCTTGATGACTATGTAAAAAAGAACATCACTGAACCTCTCGGAATGAAAGATACGATGTACAACCCTTCTCCAGATCTTCGTAACCGCATCGCAGCAACAGAATATCAGCCAGCAATCGGACGCGGCATGGTTTGGGGCAGTGTGCATGATGAGAACGCATGGAGTTTAGATGGCGTAGCAGGACATGCCGGTGTCTTTTCAACCGCTAAAGACCTCGCCATCTTTGGACACATGATTTTACTGGACGGAAAGTATGGTAAAACACAGATTCTAAAGCCAGAAACGGTTAGCTTATTAACAGAAAATCAGCTTCCTCAGTTTCCAACCAACTCTCACGGACTAGGCTGGGAATTAAATCAAGGTTGGTATATGGACTCCCTCAGTAATGAAGAAACACTCGGACACACTGGATATACCGGTACATCTATGGTTGTCTCGCCAAAGAATAAAACGATTGTACTTACCTTAACGAATCGTGTCCATCCTTCACGAGCGACGGTCTCAATGAATCCGATACGACGTAAGGTCGCACAACTAACAGCCGATGCAATTTCAGTTCCTTTTCATCACAGAGATAAAGGTTGGTTTTCAGGATATGGCGATAACCTGAAAAAAGGATTAACATTCGAAGTCGGTAAAAATCAGGATACTCTTCATTATAACAATTGGTTCAGTATTGAAGATGGAAGTGACAAAGGTTCGGTTCAAGTTTCAAGTGATAATAAAACGTGGACAACACTACCGAACACATATACCGGAAAAAAAGAAACATGGGATCGTGAAAAGGTAAAGCTCCCTGAAGGAACAAAGTTTGTTCGTTTCCTCTATGAAACTGATGCTTCTGTTAACGGCAGAGGATGGTATGTAGATGATGTATACGGAAGTGATCAGCGAGGAAAGAAAAAACGATTAGCCGTTGTTCAAAACGATTGGATAGAACGTGGTTGGTAAAACACAGAAAGCAGTTCCGCTGTAATTGGCGGAACTGCTTTTACTTAATTTTTCACAACAATCCGCTCAGGGCGTGTATACACATTCATAGAATCTCCTCTTACAAAACCAACCGTCGTGATTCCGAGTTCTTCGGCTGATTGCAGAGCAAATTCTGTTGGTGCTGATTTTGAGAGGACGATCTCACAGCCGATTTTGGCCACTTTTAACAAGATCTCAGAAGAAATCCTACCACTGAACACAAGAATCTTATTTCCTATGAAAATATCATTCTTCAAGCAGTATCCGTAGATTTTATCCAGTGCATTGTGACGTCCGATGTCCATTCGGCTCAGCACAATTCCGTTCACATCACACAGTGCTGCGTTATGCACACCGCCTGTTTCTTGGAAAACCCCTGCCCCCTTCTGCATCTCTCGCATCAATCGAAAACAGTCTTCAGGCTTAATTTTCACCCTGACTTCATTCATAGTTTTCGCTGTTCGTGCGTCATTAGCAAAAACAAAGCCTTGCCTGCTCATGCCACAGCATGAAGTTATGTATCTTTTATTCTGCAAATTTTGATACACAGGGTTCAAGCGATCTGTCGTCACGTGTACAAAGCCACCGTCTTCCTGCACCCATAGGTCTTTAATATCTTTATAGTTTCTGATAATTCCTTCAGAGGCGAGATAGCCTACGACCATATCTTCAATGTACTCAGGGCTGCATACCATCGTAACAAATTCTTCCCCATTGATCTTGATCGTTACAGGAAGCTCGGTTACGATAGTGTCTTCTATGTTCACTGCATGTCCGTTCTTAATCTGCAGAATGCTGCGCTTAGTCACAATCGGTTTCATAAGACAATCACCCCTTCGCTACGCGATCGGTTTATCAAAAACAAATACAGACACCGCCATGTCTTCATCCACTTTGAAATCTGAGAACAGATGAACGAATTTTGCACCGGTCACATCTTCTAATCCATCGGGTGGAGCTGTTGCGTAAACGTCCTGAATCAGGCGAGTCCTTGCAGCATGCACCATCTCCTTGCCTTCAGCCGTTCGAGCAATGAATTTTTCAGTTGGTGTTAAATTTCCGTACATAGTTGAGATCGCCATGTTTTCCACAAAGACCGTATGAATTTTCTCAGGTCCTTTTCCTAATAAGTTTTTACGGAGTTTACGAATAATATCATTAAAGTCATGTACTTTCTTCGTCATTCGAACATCACCACTATTTCTCCATTTTTTACTAATCATACATGATGTACTTACTTTTCGCACGTGATAAAAATGAAAAGCTAGAATACAAGTCTTGTTGTTTCTTGATCATGTAAACGCTATAATAAAGGAGAAAAGTTGGTAGAGAAAATCGTTCACACTGTTTTTTCTTCCATCTCTAAATTACATAATGCTCCCTCTTTTATTCCAAATAAAAGAGATCCAATGCTGGATTGGCCTAATGGTATGACCTGCTATTACACTATTCCACCATGAACTCACATTTTCTGTACGTCTATAGAATTTGTGCTTTCGTGGTGGATTTTTTTGTACGATCAGTAAGTTTACGATGCTTAAGTATCAAAAGAAAGGAAGAATACAAATGGATAAGTTGATTCAACTCTCAATTGACGGAAATAAATACGAAGCCCCTTCAGGCACATCCATCCTCGATATTATAAATAAAAATGAACTATCTCACCCTCAAATTTGTTATACCCCACAAGTTGATCCGATCGAAACGTGTGATACTTGTATTGTGGAGGTTGATGGCAAGCTGATGCGTTCATGCTCAACGATGGCACTCGACGGTATGACGATCGAGCGCTCTTCTAAACGAGCAAAGGATGCGCAGAACGAGGCGATGGATCGCTTACTCGAAAACCATCTTCTCTATTGTACGGTTTGTGATAACAACAACGGCAACTGTAAGCTGCATAACACCGCTGAACTGATGGAGATCGAACACCAATCTGTTCCATATTCGCCAAAAGAAGAAATGGTGGATCTTGATATGTCTCACCCGTTTTACCGTTATGATGCCAACCAGTGCATCACATGTGGTCAGTGTGTAGAGGTGTGTCAAAACCTGCAGGTGAACGAGACGCTTTCGATCGACTGGGAACGAGAACGTCCACGCGTGATTTGGGATGCCGGATCAAGTATCGACGATTCCTCATGTGTCAGCTGTGGACAATGTGTTACCGTCTGTCCGTGTAACGCTCTCATGGAAAAATCAATGCTTGGTGAAGCGGGCTTCATGACAGGATTGAAAGAAGATTTACTTGAGCCGATGGTCGAACTTGTAAAAGAAGTTGAGCCTGGCTATAGTGGTATTTTTGCCATTTCTGAAGTGGAAGCCGCTATGCGTGAAACACGTACGAAAAAGACAAAAACGGTTTGCACGTTCTGTGGTGTTGGCTGTTCGTTCGAAGTTTGGACGAAAGGCAGAAAGATTTTAAAAGTAGAACCGAGTGAAGGTCCTGTGAACGCGATCTCCACATGTGTCAAAGGAAAGTTCGGCTGGGATTTTGTAAATAGCGAAGAACGCCTTACTACACCACTCATTCGTAAAGACGGCGTTTTTGTAGAATCCACTTGGGACGAAGCACTTAAACTGATTGCTGATAAGATGAGCGCGATAAAAGAAAAACACGGCAGCAACGCACTTGGCTTTGTTTCGTCATCCAAAATTACGAATGAAGAGAACTACTTGATGCAAAAGTTCGCGCGTCAGATCATCGGAACGAACAACGTTGACAACTGCTCTCGTTATTGTCAGTCCCCTGCAACCGACGGATTGTTCCGTACAGTCGGTATGGGTGGTGACGCAGGTACGATTCAAGATATTGCGAAAGCTGGCCTTGTCATTGTAGTTGGTGCGAATCCGACAGAAGGACATCCCGTTCTTGCCACACGTGTAAAGCGTGCGCATAAACTGCACGGACAAAAATTAATCGTAGCAGACCTTCGTAAACATGAACTCGCTGAACGCTCAGATATTTTCATGAGTCCGAAGCAAGGCACAGACCAAGTTTGGCTCATGGCCGTCACGAAGTACATGATCGATCAAGGCTGGCACGATCAGACATTTATTGATGAGAACGTGCATTATTTTGAAGACTTTAAAGAAGTACTTGAAAAGTATACGCTTGAATATGCAGAAGAAATTACGGGTCTTACACAAGAAACAATCATTGATGTGGCGAAAATGATTCGTGACGCTGACGGCACATGCATTCTTTGGGGAATGGGTGTAACTCAAAACACAGGTGGAAGTGACACTTCTGCTGCGATCTCAAACTTGCTGTTGGCAACCGGCAATTATCGTCGTCCTGGTGCTGGTGCTTACCCGCTTCGTGGCCATAACAACGTTCAAGGTGCTTGCGATATGGGTACGTTACCAGCTTGGCTTCCAGGGTATCAGCATATTACAGATGACCTCGCCCGAGCGAAGTTTGAAAAAGCATACGGTGTTACGATTGATAGCAAACCTGGTAAAGACAACATCCAGATGGTTGAAGGCATCGGAACGGGTGAGATCAAATCCATGTATCTAGTCGGTGAAGACATGGCGCTCGTTGATTCAAACTCCAACCACGTTCATGAGATGCTCAGTCAGCTAGAATTTTTTGTTGTTCAAGATATTTTCTTAACGAAAACCGCACAATACGCAGATGTCGTTCTACCTGCAGCTCCTTCTCTAGAAAAAGAAGGAACCTTTACGAATACCGAACGCCGTGTGCAGCGTTTGTATCAAGCATTGCCAACAACAGGAGGCTCGCGACCGGACTGGGAGATCATCCAAGCCATCGCCATTCGAATGGGTGCTGATTGGAACTACAGTCATCCGAGTGAAATTTTTGAAGAGATGGCGGGACTTGCTCCCCTGTTTGGAGAAGCAAACTATGATGTGCTAGAAGGATGGGGCAGTTTCCTTTGGGGTGACTTTAGCGGGAAGAGTACACCACTTCTTTACACAGATGGCTTTAATTTTCCTGATAAAAAAGCACGCTTTGCCTTATCAGACTGGATGCATCCAGCTGAGTTTCCGGAAGAGTTCGATCTTCATATCAACAACGGGCGCATGCTCGAACATTTCCATGAAGGCAATCTGACGAATAAATCAAAAGGCATTCAGCATAAAGTTCCAGATGTTTTCGTTGAAGTATCACCTAGTCTTGCAGAAGAAC
This sequence comes from Fictibacillus sp. 18YEL24, assembly GCF_015903855.1. Taxonomy (GTDB): domain Bacteria; phylum Bacillota; class Bacilli; order Bacillales; family Fictibacillaceae; genus Fictibacillus; species Fictibacillus phosphorivorans_C. The sequence continues at coordinate 380,663 of NZ_JACZDT010000003.1, read as the reverse complement.
GTGGTGTGATCGATGGATCTGTTGTACGGTTGATCTCGCCGTTTGGAGCCGTGAAGTTGAATGCACTCGTTACAGACCGTGTGAAAAACAATGAGCTTTATCTTCCGATGAACTCCGTGAACAACGAGACGGCGATCAACTTTTTAACCGGTCCAGCTGTTGATCATCGTACACATACACCAGCTTATAAACAGACGAAAGTACGAATGGAGATCATCAGCCGTGAAGGTGAAGTGAAGCTTCCGGGCAACAATCCAAGAAATAAAAAACGCTATCCGCAAAACGGTGTTGAAGTTCAGCGTAAATGGAACCGTCCGGGCTATGTTCACTTGACGGACGAAGTGTAAGGAGGCGGAATTAATATGGCACAGCCAACTACGGTTATCAAAAAGAACATAAAAACCGAAGTGCAGATTCAGCAAGAGAAGCTCACTGAACTTCAAAAAGCATTAGCTGAAAAAGATGCTGCACTTACTAAGGCACTTGATTTTATTGGGGAGCTAGACAAAATCGGCGCATTGGAAGCTGCAAACTCCATGCTTGTCGCAAAAGATAAAATCGCAAGCATCGCACTCGGTCAAGCAACGCGGGAACCTGTTACGAACATGATCAACAACTTGATGGGTGCAGCAGGTGTTCTGACCAAGATGGATCCAGAGGTTACGGCTAAGTTGCTCGATAGTGTTGTTTCTGGCTTGAAGCAAGGGGAAGAGTTTGTGGAGAGCGATAAGAAGGTCGGCGCGTTCGATCTTGTAAAGTCTCTGAAGGACCCTGACATTAATCGAGCGATCGGATTTGGTCTTCACTTTTTGAAGGGTATGGGTCAGGAATTGAAGAAATGATGATAAGGTGAGGTGACGCTTTGGTGGCGTCACCTTTTTGTGTTTCATCGGTAAGTGGATTTGTCGAATGGACAGTATTATTGTGAAAGTGGACAGTAAATGTTCAAAAGTAGACAGTAAACCTTAAAAACTGGACAGTATTTTTTATAAAGTGGACAGTATTTCATGAAAACCCGACAGTAACCTTCGTATCAGAATGTCAGCAACCTTATCAACCGCTCTGTACCAACAGAATGGATCAATAATGGAATTCGGGGTCCGCTGTTGCTGTTTAAAATCAGTTGATATATGATGCTAAATAATCTTTTTTGGTTACTTTTCTTTAGTTTGGGATCATCTACATGACATATATCGTAAACGCTTCTCATCAGCTCTTCATCACCCTGAAGATTGGCCTCAGACCTTAATAACTGCACAAAACCCTCAATCCATTTTTTCTCCAGATCCTGAAGTATCCCGAAATGTTCTCGATTTTTTTCTTCATTAACCTTAAGCACTTTCTCTGAACACCAATTTTTCAACCAATATTCAGCTCTCTCGCACACTCCAGCTACCTCTTTCAGCGTATACGCCTCCCCTGTTCTCTCCAATACTTCTCGAACGAGTGAGACCTCAAAATTCACAAGCGGCAATATACTCGCCACATGGCTGAATTTAGGTACACGCCTTATACCAGATGTTACTGAAGAAAGTTCCAAAGCTGCTGAAATCTCTTCTTTCAAATGACCTTGCTCTGCATGGCTAAACCTTTCATACTCTGTGTAGTTCCTAATAACGTCATCATCGAACCCAATATGAAAAGGAGCATTCGGCAGATATTTTGCAAACATGAAAAGGATAACTTCTGGTGTATAGATCTTCAACAACTCTCCGGGTGTAATATTGTTTCCTGAAGAACTCGACATTTTTTCACCAGAGCCTTTAATACTGATAAAATCATACGGTTCATACTCTGGTGCTTGAAAGTTAAAGATGTGAGATGCGATTTCCTTGGAAACATTAAAGCTTCCCGTCGCAGAAGAATGGTCTCTTCCACCTGGTTCAAACACCACTTCTTCAGCCTTCCACCTCATCGGCCAATCCACTTTCCAATTCAATTTAATGTTTGACGCTAGTGCTACCTCGATAGAGTTTGAATGACCACATGAACAAGTGTAGCTTAATCTTTCATCTTGAAATTTGTGAATGTGTACTGTATCTTTCCTGCAAACTTCACAATACACATTAACTGGATAAAATCGCTCTCGCTCTTCCATACTGTGTTCACTAGTTTTGAAATTCATTAAGATATCATAAATCTGTTTGCGATTTTGAAGAGCATGAACAATTTGAGATTGATACCTTCCTGACTGATACTCCTTGCTTTGATAGATGAAATCAGGAACGAATCCAAACTCTCTCAATGACTGTTCAAACTCTTTTTCAAAGTGCTCAGCGTAAGAACTGTGGCACCCAAACGGACATGGAATCTCTGAGTATGGCATTCCAATATATTGCTCAAAAGTAGGATCCACATTTTTAGGGACCTTACGAAAACGATCAAAATCATCCCATGAAAAGATAAAACGCGTTTTCTTCCCAAGCTGTTGCAATGCTCTTACAACGAAGTATGTGGTAACCACTTCTCGAAAATTTCCGATATGAACCGAGCCTGATGGACTGATGCCTGACGCACAAACATACGTCTCACGCTCTGGGTGCTTTCTTAATAATTCTTCTGCTATTCGAAATGCCCAATGCATGTTTAAATCACTCCTCATTATTTATGAATGAAAAACAAAAAAGCCCTCACCCCCAAGATTATTCATCTTGAGGACGAGAGCTTATTAGCGTTCGCGGTACCACCTCAGTTTGTTCATATGTCACCATATCAACCTCTTCAGGTACGGCAATGAAAAAGAATCACTTGCGTATACCCTATCTCTATAACGGGAGATCCCGTTGTAGTATCAGCAAAGATATCTTTGCATCCGTACAAAGCTCAGAGTCTTTTTTTCGTTAAGGTATTATTGCTCTTTCCCACCACTCAAGAGCTCTCTGGAAATAATGTTACTTAACTACTTTTCTCTTCATAGCCATAAATTGTTAAATTTTTATTAGTATAATCAGTTTTGTGGAAGTTGTCAAAACCTTTTTATAACAAACAATAACCTCCAATCTTGTTGATTGGAGGTTACCATAAAACACATTCTTAATGGTTCTCAATGAACCTTAAAAAATAGTCACATAATTCATAAAAGAGAATTCCAGCAATTGTATAAAGAAACGCATATCCTAATAGGTAAATTCTTTTTACAAACCAATTATAATGATCAACTCTTTTCCCAGACCAATAAGCGATGCCCATGAAAAGAGCCGAGAGCACATTGACTGTTTTAGTAAAAAAGGTATCCGCGTTCCTAAACGTGCCCCATTCGTACCAATCGATCATCGTGTTTCCCGCTAAAAATATGGCTAAAAAGTAAGCTCCTTGCGTTCCTAGTATAGCCATCAAACCAATTCTTATCAGTTCGGTCATTACAGAAAAACATTTCTCTCGAGGTAAATGAGAACAGAATTTATCAGTTTAAAGGCAATCATTGCAAGGATTGTATAAACAATTAAATAACCTATTAGATGCATCGGTCTGATATACCACTTTTGCTTTTTTACTTTTAGACCCGCCCAATAAGCTAAGCCGAACACAAGTGCTGTTAAAATGTTGACTGTTTTCTCAAATAGATTAGTTGGACTAGGGAAAGTACTCCATTCATACCAATGCATCATCGTACCATATAAAAGAATAAGCAAAATAAAGTATGATGCTTGTGAACCTAGTATTGTTAATATTCCTATTCTAATTAACTCTGTCATGAATACTCCTAATTAATTCAATATTAAAAGGCCATTTAATTCAACTTTCTTTATTATAAAACTCCTCCCTCAAAACCCCCATAACAATCGTGTCATAGTATTTGCCATCAATATAAGCATCATTTCTGAGACGACCTTCAATCACAAAACCACACTTCTCATAGGCGCGTATCGCGCGTGCGTTACCACTCCATGTATCCAGTTGAACACGTTTTAAATTCATCGTATGAAATAGATAATGAAGTAAGGCTCTTAACGCATCTGTTCCATATCCTTTACCCCAAAGTTCCTTCTCACCAATCCCGATTCCTACCACACATCGCCGCGCGATAATATCTAGGCTGCGGTATCCGATCGAACCAATATGACGCGCGTCTTCCCCTCTTGTATAGATCGAGAACTCTCCTACTTCACGTTTATCAATGGTACGAATATCCTTTTCGTAGCTTGCCTCGATCTGTTCCAGTGGCACATGACTATATCGATAATAACCAGAACCTGCATCAAATGTAGCGGTTTCTTTATCATTTCGCCAATGGTAGGTTCGCTTATGGTCTTCAAGTGAAACGGGTCGTAACTCTACTTTTTTTCCGGATATCATAGTGGTGATCCCTTCTTTCGGCTTGTAATCTATTAAATTGTTCACTATAAAAACCGCAGATTCTTACCATTGGCATCACCCCTCTCACAACTGTATATTATTTTAAGAACGCCTTAATCTTCGGGAATATCTTTACCGCCGTGTTGTAAAAAACATCTTCATGATATTCTTCAGGAATAATCTCTTTTATAAAGTCCATGTATGGCTGCACTGGCACAAGTGGCCAGTCTGTTCCGAACAAAAACTTTTCATAGTTATCCGTGAACGTTAAGGCATGGCGCAAGTGATTGAAGAATCGTGGTGAATCTTTGTATCTTGTAATATCTTCTCTTGTACCAACAACTAGTCCTGACAGATCGGCATACATATTACGATTCTTGTAAACAACTTCTGCTCCGTCTAACGTCCATGGATCACCGAAATGCGCCATCATGAAGTTTACATCACGGTGCATAACCGCTACTTCATCTAGCGTAAGGGGATGAGAGTACTTCAACAAACCTCGCTCTGAATAGGTATCACCTGTGTGAAATACGACTGGCAAACTGTATTTAGCCGCTAGCTTATAGACTGGCTGATACACCTCATCATACGCATAGTACGGATAATAACCGAGGTAGATCTTAATACCAACAACTTCAGGCCGCTGCACCGTTTCTTCAAGCTGTATCAATTCACTCTCACCTAAGTGATACGGATTGATGCCTGCACAATACACGACGTTCTCAGGGATTTGCTTATCCAGATCGATCCCCATCGGAGTTGGGGCTAGAGGGTCTGGAAAACCCTCTACCTCTTTTTCTGTTAACCCCATCGCGATGCCAAGCACTACGCCAGATTCTCGATACTCTTTGATGATTCCTTCATACGAATAGTCAATTTTAGATAGATTCGTTGCCGTATGTTTAAAGCTTTCAATGTTTGAAAAATGCATGTGTGCATCGATAATTTTCATGAGTTCGCCCTTTCTAGTTAAATTTAATTTTCTTCAGATCTTCTAATGCTGTATCTGGAATAACTCTATCATTAAATACATAAAACACCGGTGAAGTGAATTGCTTAGCACCGTGCTCAAGGCTCACCTTTTCTGAGTACCCCAGTTCAATGACTTCTAAATTGATGTAAGAATCAACTTGTGTAGCGTTTTGGTCGGCTACAATTTGAAGCAGGTTCTCATGATCATCAGATCCGTAAATCACGCTCCGCTCTACTGTCATTTCCTGCTCACCTTTCGCACCAGAAACCATTGTCCACTCTCCATTTTCAGACTGAAAGCTTCCCCAGCTCCTAGCAGGCTCTGGTCCTGGATTTAGGAAACATCCTGTGTAAAAGTTCTTACCATCCAAATAGCTCTCCATGTTCTGGACGATTTCCGTTGTATGACAGAGTACTGGAACTCCTGGCAGCATAAAGAAATATTTATAAATGTGAACGCCTTTAAACATCTCATGTTTCTTGTAAATAGTAGTTATCTTTAGCCCTTCCCACATGTTCCCTTTGTTGTCTTCCTTTTCTACAAATTCAACAGTGCTTTCTTCTTTTAGCAAGGAATGAAGACTCATGCCTTGCAGGAGGCCTGCGATACCGCCGCTTTTAGTACAAGCTTCTTACCGATCTTCTTACCATGATAATCTCCTCTTACATTCAATAACGGGATGTAGAGCGCTCCCTCATCTTCTCGATATTCTCCTAAACTGCAATAGCCTACGACTTTATCTCCATCGAGAGCAAGATATAAATGGAGGTTTGATGAGTTCGATTCTTTCTTTAATACTTGTTCTTCAGTCATGATTGAGTTTCCGCCACCCCAGCCATCTTGGCTTTTATTCCACATTTCAGCGACTGCTGCTGCATAGCTCGGATCATATTCTACTATCGTGATCTGATCAGTGATCTGCGTGTTCAATACTTCCATTTTTCTAACCTCCGCTTTTTAATTATCGTACCGTTGTTTCGTTTCCAAGTTTTTTGAATCATCTTCTATATAGCTTCTTCAAAATAAAAAGCCACCCAGAAATAGAAGGGTGACTTTTCGTACAAAAATACATAAAAAGGCCCCAGGATGTATACACATCCTGAGGCTCTGATTCACGTTTCATTAACAGATTGAGTTCTCATTAAGAAGGTTGTGTATTGGACAATATAATGTTGTTTTTGTAGTGTCGAAAAATTTAATCATGTCCAACGCCTCCTTATCTTGAAATTTTTTCCTTACCTCTTGTATTGTAAAACAAATGGATATAAAAGTAAATATAATTTTCGGAATATTTATTTTTTTGCCGTTACGCTAGAATATTGCTAAAGCTAAGCCTATGATTAATAAACCTGCTCCTTTGTTGATGGTACCTAAGTGCGGCTGAATACTTTTTGTTAACAGGCTTACCACCATGCTTAAGAACATCCACCAACAGGTAGCACCGATAAACACACCGCTTATTAAGAGCAATGCAATTTGTAATGTCATCTCACTCTCACCAAACCCGAGACCTGCAAACATTGCTGTAAAATTCAAAATTGTAACAGGGTTTGTAATCATTAAGAAGAACGTCGAGAAAAACATCATCAACTTGCTTTCCCCTGCTAACTGAGCGGCTTGATTTGGTACTTTCTTTAAGAATGTTTTCACCCCTAGGTAGAGTAAAAAGATGGTACCGAATATTTTAAGTAACATTTCGTATTGTATCAATAATGATGACACAGCTGAAAAGCCTAGTACTGCAATGCTTGCATAAACAATGTTAGCTGTAACTGCTCCAAATCCAGTTAAAAATCCCGCCGACTTCCCTTGTGAGAGTGTTCTTTGTATACAAAGCAGACCGATCGGCCCAACTGGAGCGGATATAGAAAAACCTAGAATGATACTCTTTAGTAATAACATTAAAAACTCACTATCCAATCATTAAACGTATAAGTGAAAACATACCGAACAAACATATGATAATTCCTGAGATAACATTAATCATAACCATGTGCTGCTGATTCATTCTTCTACTCATCATACTCACTGTAGTTGTTAAAAAGATCCACCAAGCAGCCGATCCGCAAAAAATTCCAACTATCAAAGTGATGGAAGAAATAGAACTTGTGTGAGTGTTAACGATACCTAACCCAGCGAATATTGCTGCAAAAGATAATATGGTCATAGGGTTCGTTAATGTTTGTAGAAAGGTTGTAAAAAAGGCGGAGGAAAGATTACTCTTTTGAGGTGTCCCATTAATAGGTGTTGCTTTAGCACTTAAAATCTTCAGACCTAAATAGAATAGGAACACTCCTCCAATAAGTTGAATCCAGGATTGTTGGCTCAATATGAATTGAGAAACCATCGTAAGACCAAGTCCAGCAATCAAACCGTAAATTAAATCTGCACACGCTGCACCCAATCCCGAAACGATTCCCACCACACGACCTTGCGCTAATGTGCGCTGCATGCATAATACACCGATTGGTCCAACTGGAGCCGCTATTGAAATTCCCATGATTAAGCCTTTTAAATAAAGTTCGTAAAGCACCTTTTATTCACCTGAAAAGACATGCGGTTGCAAAGGAACTTCAATCGATTCTTTTATCGTATCCATCACAATTGTTGTTTTAGTACGAACAACCCCTGTTAGTCCTTTTACTTCATAGCTGATGATTCGATCTAAATCCTTCGTATTTCGTGATCGAATTTTTAATAAATAATCATCTTCTCCCGCAATATGATGACATTCCATCACTTCTATTAACTCTTCAATACGTGCTAAAAATGGAGCGCGATGCTCTGGACGCTCTAGTGAAACGGCAACATAAGCTGTTAGTTCACTTCCCACTTTCTCAGCATCAATTCTTGCAGCAAATTCTTTGATCACACCATTTTCCATCAAGCGGTTTACGCGTTCAGCGGTAGCTGGGGCGGATAGACCTACCTGAGCGGCTAAGTCTGCCCATTTCATTCTCCCGTTTTTCTGAAGAAGATATATCAATTTTCTATCAAATGCATCCATAACTAAAAACCTTCATTTCGTAGTATTTTTAATTATATTACCTTCTAAAACAAACTAAATCAATGATTTTTATTAATAAAAAAGAACCTCTTATGTAAGTGAGGTTCTTTTGCAATCGATCATTTTCAAAGGTAGGAACAATAATTACTCAAATACTTGCCTTAATTCAATCTGACCTTCACCGTTTCCTTGTGGATCAGGCATCTTCATCGCCCATTCAACGGCTTCTTCCCTAGAGTTCACATCAATCAGAATAAACCCAGCAATCAATTCCTTTGTTTCCGTGAATGGCCCGTCCGTAACCACTGGTTTTTCTCCTGGATGCAGAAAAGAGATTCTCATACCATTTCTACTTGGGTGTAATCCTTTAGCAAGAACCCGAACACCAGCTTTAAATAATTCTTCATTGTACTTTCGCATCGCTTCATTAAGCTCTTCATTTGGGCGGTTACCACCTTCTGAATTTTTTGAAGCTTTAACAATCAGCATGAATAGCATAGCTGTTTCCTCCTTGTATGCAAAAACTATTTTTTCTTTTAAGTATACAACGAACGGAAACCCTCAAAATCGACAACGCCACTAAAGAAATTTATTAAAGAGCTGACCTGCTTAAATCTTTCCTTCGATAAACACTTAGCACTACTCCAATCAAGATAGCGTTTAATAGAATGGGAACCAACCCGTAACTAATAAACGGCAGTGACATGCTAGTAAGAGGGAAAAATCCGAACGCCATTCCGATATTACTTACCATTTGAAAAAGTAATAAAGATAAGCTGCCAATGATCAGAAGTTTTCCAAAGTAATCTCTTACTTGCTGTGTCGCGATAACCACTCTTGCAAGTATAAATAAAAGGATGAGTATAAGAAATATCGCTGCTATCCAGCCATAGTGATACGTGATGCTTACAAATGCAAAATCAGTGTGTGCTTCAGGTATGAACTGTTTAATACTCTTATTTTCCCCGAACCATCCTGCACCAGATATTAACTTCTGAATTTGCAGCACCTGATACCCTGCTCCATCAGCTACTTTTCCAGGATTCAGAAAACCTATCATTCTATCTTTTATATAATACGGTTGATACTGCCAAGAGAAAATACCAATTAATAATAATGAACCTACCGTAATGCCTGAAACAACACCTTTTTGCCGATTGGAAAATTTGCTCCACCATAACATGGACAGTACCATGGCAAAATACAAGTAAGTCGTTGCGATACTTGGTATCATGAAGAATAATAATAGCGAAACCAAGAATAAGAGTATAAATTGATAGACTTTAAAGGTATCTCGATTAAAGAAAGAAGCCCAGGCAACCATAAAGAATGGCAGTGCAACAATGCTTTCAATTGTTAGCTCTCCGATTAATAAGAATGGCTTCCCATTAATCGTACCACTAGAAAAGAAGAGCAAAGATAGCAGCAACACAGTACCTACCCCATAAAACACCCATCCCCACCTTACTAACTTCCGATAATCAACAAACATTAGACCTAAAGCCACAATCATGCCAAGGACAACCAATATGATCTTTCTCATTAAAAAGTAATGATTGCTATCATACCCCAAAGAGAGTATAGGTAAAAATCCTAGTAAGAGTACAGAAGTCAATAACGCGACCAAGACCCAATCAATTCTTGGACGATGAATCTTGTTTAACTGAATACCTAGCGTGATTGGACTTCCCATTTGCTCAATCACTTTTTGTTCAGCATCCACTTCAGAGTATCCTTTATTTACCCATCGGATTTTTGCTTCTTTCATATGGTAATTCAACTCAGCAGAAACTTGTGCTTTTGCTTCCTTTGAACGAATCTGATTTGTAACTTCGTTTAGAAACGACTGTCTGCGATTTTCCATTCCACTCCTCCTATCAACTGCTGCAGAATGACTGATGACCGTTTTTCCTTATGATCTGCTTGCTTCAATAATCTTTTCCCTTTACTTGTTAACTGATAATACTTGGTTTTCTCTTTCGATAGCCATCCAGATTGAACGACTCCTTTACTCTCTAAACGGTGCAACAATATATACAGAGATCCTTCATTGTCATCAAATTGTTTTACCCCGCGTGCAATAAGTAAGTTCGCTAACTGATAACCTGTCTTTTCTTGGTTCAACAACTGCAAAATATTTAATACAATCTGTTCCTTATCTTCTTGATTACTCCATTTGTTCTGTATGATTTCGCGATGCTTTTCGGTGAACCTTACTTGTGAAAAGGTTTTTTCGTCCATGATTTTCTTTAAGTTTTTTAAACGGTTCTCCATCCCTAACCCTCCAAACATATTTTCAATAGTTCTTTAGCTCGGCGCATTCTTGTTTTGACTGTATTGTCACTCACTTCAGTCACTAAAGCGATCTCTTTAATAGACAGCTCCTCGTAATAAAAAAGATAAATAACCTCTCTATATTTGATTTCCAACTGCATAATTGCATGGATTAAGTTCTCATCATCTTCTTTTTGAATGACTTCATGCTCAACTACATCCACCTCAGTTCGATGAAAAGAAGGCTCTTCTTCTGTGGGGATAACTCTATTGTTGTACCAACTTTTCAAAAAGTCTTTACAATGGTTAATGGCAATTCGCCATAGCCATGTTTTAAATTTTGATTTTCCGTTATATGTATGCAATGCGTTATAACACTTAACAAAGATATCTTGTGTTAAATCTTCAGCAACACTTGTATGGTTCACATAGGAATAAACTAGCTGCAGCAAGTCTTGTCCGTGCTCATTCATAGCTTCATTTAATATGTGCTCTTTATCTTCAGCCGTGATCACTTCAACTAACATATTTTCCATACCAATCCCCCCTCTCTTATTATTAGACGACGAACGATGATTGCAAGTTTTTGTTAATCAAAAAAAAACAGCGTTTAATAACGCTGTCCTGCTTTACCCTTTGAAAGAATATGATGGTATTCCTTTCACACCTGGTCTTACTTTAAACAACCCGCCCGCTTCTGGAAATCTTTCTAGGTTCTCTGCACTTGTATTTTTCCTAGCTGTTGTTACATACAACTCGTCCATATTTTCTCCGCCAAACGTGCATGATGTAACATTTAATGATGGGATGGGAATAGAATATAGCTGTTCGCCTGTTTCTGGGTTCCACCGGGAGACTTGCGCACCGCCCCAATGAGCGATCCAAAGCATGCCCTCTTCGTCAATCGTCATTCCATCTGGAGCACCTACTCCTTCTGGAAAGGAAATCACTTCTGTTGCATTTTGGATATGGCCCGTTTGAAGATCATATTGGAATCTCGTTACTTTTTTCGTTGGTGTATCAATTAGATACATATAGGATTGATCAGGCGACCACGCCAAACCATTCGAAATCGTTAAATTTTCTCGCTTCTTTTCCACTTGAAGATCGTGATCTAAACAATAAAGAGAGCCTTTTTCAGCTTCTTCACTTAAACTCATCGTTCCTGCCCAAAACCTACCGAACGGGTCACACTTCCCATCGTTAAAGCGATTCTCAGAAAGCTCTTGTTCAGGGTCAACAATAGGTGTAAGTTTTTCCGAGTTAAGATCTAGAAAAAAGAATCCGTTCTGAAGAGCTACGACTACACCATCTGACTCCCTCGGTACAACCGTTCCTACCATCTGATCTAGTTGAATCTCTCGATTTTGGTGGGAGCGTGGATCGTAGATGTTTACCTTTTTATCTAAAATGCTAACCCAATACAAGACGCCTTGTTCCGAGTCCCAGCACGGTCCTTCACCTAAAGATGCTTTTGCAGGTAGAACTAATTCAGCTTCACTATTAAACATGATTTATTCCTCCCTTATCTATGTTGTATGTATAATGTGTTGGTGAAATTATTACTTCCAAGTATACCACTAAAAGAAATTAAAATAGTTATGGAAACGGTAACAAACTTGATGTAGAATATAACTTCCGCTCAATTGAAAGAAATAAATAGTTAGGAGCTGATTTATGTCTTCCCACTCAAATTCTTACTTGTTTAAAGTGTATCTTTGGGCACTTTCCTTCCTGCGTCCCTATAAGTGGCTATTTCTATTCATGATCACAACCAGCGTTATCGTCACAGGTATCGAACTCATTATTCCAAAGTTTATACAGTATTTTATCGATGTGATTGTTCCAAATAAGGATACTACACTATTTTTAACACTATTATGTGGAGTAATTGGATTGGTTGTTATCATGATCTACCTAAGTACTGTTAGAAACAACCTCCAACGAATCGTACAAGAAAAAGCTTCACGAGATATTCACTTCAAGATTTTTTCTCACCTTAGAAAACTAGGATTTTCTCACTTTGAAAGAACCCCCATAGGAGAAACGCTATCCTTAATGAATACGGAAGTTACTGCCGTCCAAAATCTGTATCGACATTTTATTCCGTTTATGATTCAAGAAGCTATCTTTTCTATCATTGCAATTTCAATATTGTTTACGATGAACGTTAAACTCGCTCTCATTATCATTCCATCTTTCCTCCTTTATTATCTGATCGGTCCTCGGTTTGAACAAAAAGCATCTATTCTCAGCAAAGAGCTTAGTACCAACCGAATTACATTGAACAAAAAAATCTATGAAACAATCAGTTCATTGATTGAAGTTCGAGCTTACTCTTCAGAAAAGTGGGAGTATGAAAGATTAAATCAAGATGTACAAACTTTAAATAAAAGTATGGTCAAAGCATTTCTTTATGCTTATATCAGGGGTACAGTCCGAAGGCTCTCTTATAATGCTGGAGCCATCGCAATCTTAATCTATGGATCGATTCTCGTTCAGTCCAATTCTCTGAGTGTTGGAGAGTTTGTAGCTTTTCTGCTCTATTACTTTACAGCTATGCATCGGTTAACGGCAGTTGTTACCTCTTTAACTGAGCAAAGAATCTTGATGTTTCAGGTTGATAAAATCTATCAAATGACAAAAATTGAACCAGAGATAAAGGAACAACCTCATCCCTTACACCTTCTAAATGTTAAGGGAAATATAGACTTTTGCAATGTACATTTCAGTTATCCTACTTCAGGTGAGATCTTAAAAGGTTTTCATTTAACAGTTCAATCTGGACAGCGAATTGCTTTTGTAGGAACGAGTGGGAATGGGAAATCCACCCTACTAAAATTATTGGGACGATTCTATGACCCTATCAAAGGTGAAATTCTACTTGATGGTGTGTCTTTAAAAGAATTAGAGCTATCTCAAATACGAGAATCGATCGGATATGTTTTTCAAGAAACTTACTTATTCGGTACAAGCGTTAAAGAAAATATTCGTTTTGGAGATCCTGAAGCAACAGAGCAACAGGTCGTTGCGGCTGCCAAAGCAGCTTACGCTCACGAATTTATTATGAAGTTGGAAAATGGGTACGATACGCTGATAGGTGAACGAGGCATCAAGCTATCAGGTGGACAGAAACAGCGTATCTCTATAGCCCGCATGTTTTTGAAAAATCCTAGCATCATACTTCTCGATGAGGCAACATCTGCCCTAGATAATGTAAGTGAGGTAGAAGTACAGAGAGCACTAGACACACTATTAAGAGGGAAAACAACGTTCACAGTTGCACATCGTTTATCAACGATACAAGATTATGATCAAATCGTTGTACTTGAAGGTGGTATGGTTGCTGAAAAAGGAACCTATTCGGAGTTAATGGCAATGCGAGGAATCTTCTATTCCCTTGTTGAAGGACAAGAGGAAACACGAGCCATTAAAGTTGGGGGTATCTCATGAATAATATGAAATGGTTGTTTCACTACATAAAAAAGATTAAATGGTTATTTTTCCTCTCTCTTACTTTACTTATATTAGAATCAATTTCTATCATTGCAAATACAGCTCTACAAAAATATATCATTGACGATGTTTTTATAAATGGACACTATGACCGACTTGTCCCTATCTTACTTTTATTTGCCATATCGTTTGTTACTTATGCTTTATTGTTCACGGCAGCGCCACATACGTTTCATCGCATTCAAGCAAAAATGATCAGCCAACTAACATCTGATTTTATGAGCTATATGCAAAGGATACCCGTAAAAACGTTTCATAATGAACGCGCTACAAAGTATGTACATTATCTCTCTAACGATGTCATGCAGGTTGCTGCAATAATTGGTGGGCACATTCCTCGTTTAATACAGTTGTTTATGACCATCCTTTTGTTAACAGTGATTATTTATCAATCATCACCCATCATGTTAGGTTCTATCCTAGTATTCAGTATCCTATATTTTTTTATGGGAAGATTCTTTTCCCCTCTAATAAGAAAAGCAGGACAGGAAGCACAGAATCGAAGAACTGATCTGCTTATCCATATTGAAGAAGGTATCTCTTCCACTCGTGAAGTAATAGCATACAACAGAATAGACTGGGAAACTTCAAAATACAATCGATATTTCAAGCGGTATTTCAACGCTGCAATGAATCAAGCAAGAATTAACAATAAACAGTTATTAGTAAGTGAACCCCTAAAGTGGGGTGCTTCCTTAATTGTGTTAGGATACGGCGGATATCAAGTCATTCAAGGTTCATTATCAATCGGAACATTTGTGATTGTTTTTCAGTTTACTGGACAATTGATGGATGCTCTTCATCGATTGTTTACATTCTCTATGGAACTTTCTAATCTTTATGTAAACGTAGATCGATTACGGTCGGTTATGGAAGCACCTATTGAGAAGGATGGGCAACTGTCTCTTTCAAACAAAATAGAGAGTATTACTTTTCAGGATGTATCTTTCTCCTATGAAGAGGATTCAACTAAAAAAGTACTAGATGGACTATCCTTCACTATAACTGCCGGAAAAAAGATTGCTTTCGTAGGAACGAGTGGAGGGGGAAAATCCACAATTGCAAAACTTTTACTACGATTCTATCATCCTAGTCAAGGAGCAATTTTAATAAATAGTCATTCCTTACAAGATCTTTATTACCAAGATTGGGTTAAACAGCTAGGTTTCGTTTCACAAGAACCATATTTTTTTCCTGATACTATAAAAAATAATATTTTGTTTGGACGAGGCTATTCGGATGAAAAATTGTTTGCTGCTTGTAAATCAGCACATATACATGATTATATTGAATCTCTGCCAGAAAAGTATGATACGGAGGTTGGAGAAAGGGGCATCACTTTATCCGGGGGACAAAGACAACGTATTGCACTTGCCCGAGCTATCCTATCGAATCCTGAAATTCTTTTATTAGACGAAGCCACGTCTGCATTGGACCTTGAAACGGAACGTCAGATTCAATCAAATTTTGATGAGCTAAGATCTAATAAAACCACCATTATTATTGCTCATAGACTTTCAACCATTCAGAACGCAGATGTCATATATGTAATGGATAAAGGTTGTATCATGGAACACGGAACACACCTTGAACTGATGCAAGGAGAAACGCTTTATAAAAAACTCGTACATGCTGAAAGATCTTTGGAAGTAGGAGCTTAAAGTGTGATATAAAAAGGTATTGAACCAAAAAAAGTGACGGATTCCCCCGTCACTTTCCTCAATTATGCTGTTTCTTTGCCTTCACTTACACGCTTATACTGACTTTCTTGAGTTAATTGATGTGACAGGCTCGATAACGTCGCTCCAACGAGATAAGCCTGTTTAATCTTTTCATTCTGTTTTGTGGAAGTTACAGACATCTCTTCTGAACTTGCTAAAGTTTCTTGAGAAATGCTTGAAAATTGAATAGCTGCCGCTTCGATTTCAGGCAATGCCACTTTTAACTGTTGCAGAGCTACACTCATCTCACCCATTTTTTCATTGTTCTCTACTACTGAATTCATTAGATATTGAATGAATTCAGTCGTATCCTTCACCTTTTGCACATGTGATAGATTCGCTTCCCCAAGAAGGCGTGACTCACGAATCGCTTGTAAAGCAGTTTGGTTCATTTGATTTACTGTTGCAATAATATCTGCCGCCGCTTTACTCGATTGGTCTGCTAATTTTCCTACCTCATCAGCAACTACGGCAAAACCTCTTCCTGCATCTCCTGCTCTAGCCGCTTCGATTCGAGCGTTTAATGCTAGCAGTTTTGTTTGTTCAGAAATCTCTTTAATTGTAGAGATGACATTTTGGGAGTGGCTTGAGTATGTGCCCATCTCATCAATGATTTTGTTTAATTGCACAAAACGGTCATGATTATCGTGAATCTCACCAACTAACTTCCCCACTTTTTCTTGACCTGAAACGGCATTATGATTCATAGATAAAAACTCATCCATTACAGTCATCACCGTTTTGTTCAAATCACTCACTTTTTCCTGCATTTCTGTGAATAGTCGCACACTATGCTCTGAACTTATTGCCGTTTCTTTCGCACCTATCATCACATTCTCTATCTTTTTTACAAGTTGTTCATTATATTGGTTAGCCTCACTGTATGTATGTTCAAGTTTATCGCCTTGAACAGTTAGTTCTCCAGATATTTGCTGAATCTGATCATGTATATTTCTAATAAACATCATCATCTGGTTAAAGCTATCAATGAGTCTTTGAATCTCAATATGTCTTGAATGATAATCCACATTATATTGAAAATCACCTTTTTGAACACGTTTCATAACTTGGTTGAGCGCTGATAACGGTGAAGTAATGCTTCTGATAACGAAGATAATTACTAATGCAGTTACAAGAATACTAATGATTACAGCAACAGTTATAAAATTTCGGAGTTCATATACAGATTGCAAATAGCTTTCTGTTTCAACAGCTATCACGTAGATACCATTGAGCTCTTGAATCTGCTTAATGGCTAGTGTATACGGCTTATCTTGAATATGCGTGTGAAGAACACCATTTTCTAGTTCACTTATTTTCTTCATACTGCCTGAGGATAAAGCAACTGTCTCTTTACCGCTCGTCTTATAAGGAACCATCGTACCATTTTGTAATAAGAAAATAGTTGCTTTCATATCATCTTGCTGAAGGCCTACATATTGTGAATTGATACTTTCAGCCACACGCTTATTAAACATTTCTTCATCTCTTATAAAACTAAATTTAAGATTTTTTGCAATGTCATATGTAGTTTCTGTTTCACGTTCTAAACGATTTTCAATAATCGTCTTCGTAGTTTCAGATGCCTTGTAATAACTAAAAAGACCTACGATTGAAATGGTTAAGATAAATAACGAGAGCATCATCAATAATAGCTTTGTCTGTAGATGAAGCTTTAATTTCTGTGATGTAATTCGTTTCAGTTGTTCAGAAATCTTTTCACTCTTAATCTGCGAACGCATTTGTTGAAAAAACTTATTCAAACTTGCCACCCCTTTTGTCTATGTATAGAAATTATTACAATTTTTACTAAGGAGTGGTGTTAAGGTTTGGTTAAGACTTTGTAAAGGTCTAAAGACTCATATGAAAAATCATCTCTATGCCATATTCCCCATGATAGTTTTCACCTTTATGGATGAATCCCGCTTTTCTATAAAGAGATATCGCTGCATGGTTTGTTTCATGAACGGTCAATATGATCTCACTCTTATCCTTGTAATGCTCCTTCACGAGTTTCGGTAGTAATTGTAGAGAGTCTAGCGCAAATCCTCTCTTTTGAAACCTAGCATCGATCGAAAATGATTTTAATAGAATGGCCTGCTTATTATTCGTATACATATTGCCAGAACCATCTGTATATAAAGCAAACCAACCTACAAGTTGTTGGTCAGCGTAAACGACAAAAGGCTGATTGAAGATATCACATTGAAACGTTTTAAGGACCTCAACAGGCATGGACGTATATAATGCTTGTTGTGGTGGTAAACAGTACTCAAGAGCAGCCTGAAAATCTTCACTTTCGTACTTTCTGATTTTCACGCATCCACCTCCATTCTTAGAGTTAATTGAAACAAGGAATTCACCATTAAACAAAGAATAAACTGTTATGTAGTGGATGAGAGGAACGGTGGAGGATGAAAAAGAAGCTTATTTTAGCTGCTGTTTTATTAATAGGTTTTGTTTCTGTTTTAACGATCTTCTTTAAAGATTCAGCTCCAACTTCAAGTACCAAGGGACCAACATCCAAAAATGATGGAATCATTTATTCTGGAGAAAATGATTACTGGCAAGCGTTGTTTTCTATTGATAAAACAAATCAACTAAAGCTAACACATATTGAAGGTAAAAACAGTCTACCGAAAGAACTAACATTCACACTTAGTACAGCCTATGGTCAAGAAAAAAAGCAAACAGAGATTGGTGAGTATACCTTTTCGATGAATCAGTTTCCAAACCAAATAACCGTAACTTTTGGTGGGGAGATTAACAGGCTAAAAGAAAACAAAAAACTCGTATTAAAGATTACGGGCAAAGATCATTATCAATTTTTTAACCTTTATAAAGAAGAGTAATTCATTTATTCTTTATCTCTTCTAGTAGTGCGATCATTTTTTCATTCTGCAAAATAACCGTCTCATTTTGTTTTCGGATTTTTGCAGCATCGAACAAAAATACGACTAAAATAATGAATATAAAGAACTCCATCGTTTCACCTCAGCGATTTGTTTTTAATAAATGTTAACATAAATAACCATTTAAAGGATGAAAACATGAAGAAACCAATACTATTTAAATCTCCTCCGACATTAGAAAACGATGTAATTCAGTTAGTTCCTATGGAAAATGAACACTCCGTATCCCTTTATCAGATTAATCATTCAGATCACTGGCACTATATGTTATCAATTATACAAACTCAGCAGGAAATGGATACATGGGTTAATAATGCGATACAACTTCGTGAAGCAGGATTAGCCCTTCCTTTTACTATTGTTAACAAGAAAAACCATCACATCGCTGGTACTACTCGTCTTTACGAAATAGATTTTACTCAACGAACCTGTGAGTTAGGCTCAACCTGGTATGGGAAGGATTATCAGCGTACATTTGTTAATTCATCTTGTAAGCAACTACTTCTCACGTATTGCTTTGAAACCTTAAACTTTATTCGTGTACAATTTAAAACAGATGAGCGAAACGAACGCTCGCAAAAAGCAATTGAACGATTAGGTGCAATAAAAGAAGGTGTAATAAGGAATGAACGCATACTTACTAATGGATATATTCGGAATGCCGTTTTGTATTCTATTACAAAAGAAGAATGGATAGATGTTAAACAGGGTTTTATTGAAAGAGAAGCAAAATATAAATCACGTTCAATTTAAAAGCCTGCAAACGTTTTGCAGGCTTTTACTTCAATTTAGATTCATATTATTTTCTTCTGGCACCAAAATATGTCCGTTCTTCTCTTTGTTCAGCAAAACTTGAAGAATAGACGAAGTTAACTGGCTTGGTTGATATGGTTTGATCAAGTACCCTGCAGCACCTAGGTTAAGTCCTCGCTGCTTCTCATCAAGTGCTGTTGAAATGAATATTGGGATATCTTTCGTGTTGTCATTCGCTTTAAGTGTTTGAATCACTTGCCAGCCATCCATCTCCCCTTCAAGAAGAATGTCTAATATAATCGCTTCCGGCTTTAATTTCTCGATCATGATCAAAGCTTCTTCACCTTTGTTAAACTGTGCGATCTGAAAGCCTCGTTCGATCAACTCTTCGGTAATGAGTCCTGCAAGATGCCTATCATCTTCAATAATGATAATATCAGCTTTCTGCCCTTTATCCATCGTTATCGAGGCATTCACGTATACATCTTCTATGACAGGAAACTTTACTGTAAACGTACTTCCCTGACCTAATGTTGACGCGACCGAAATTTGACCTCCATGCACTTTTACAATTTCTTTAACGATAGCAAGACCAAGACCAGTACCACCAATTTTCCTCCGATCAGAGTTATCCACTCTATAGAACTTCGTAAACAGATCGCCTATTGCCGACTGCGGAATGCCAAGCCCCTCATCCTTAACATCTATGATGAGATGTTTATCGGTATGGTAGAGTCTTACCAAAACTTTGCCACCCTCAGGTGAATATTTTATCGCATTCGATATTAAGTTCATAAACACTTGTGATAACTTATCTCGATCTCCGAACACAGATAACTTTTCGGTTTGGATATCCATATCAAACATGTGTTTATCACTACTTACTTTTTGAACGTCTATAACATCTTGAATGATCGGCAAGATTGAGTGATACTTTTTATCAAATTCCTGGTTTCCACTCTCCATCTTTTGCACATCCAAAAAATCGTTTATGAGTGAAGTCAGCCTGAACGCCTCTTGGTGGATCGTTGTTAAATACTTCTTTTGACGCTCTGGTTTTAACTCTCGTGTGAGCATCAACTCCGTAAACCCTAGAACGCTAGATAACGGGGTTCGAAGCTCGTGACTTACCGTTGTAACAAACTCCGACTTCATCTGATCCACTTCGTATTCTTTTGTAATGTCACGATATACGATAACGGTACCTAATTTTGTATCGTTTTGGATGAGACTTTCGGAATATATCTGAATGACACGCTTTACTTCACCATCTAACTCAAACACATGTGAAATGCCAACATCGTTCTTTTCATGAACAGCATTCTGAATAAATGCCAGAAGTTCACGAGCTTCTTGAACTCTTCCTTTTAACCGGCGAGTCCATTCCTCAAATTTCATGTTAGTCAATTGGTCCGGTTGGTTACAGCTCATAAACTCACAGAATTTTTGATTGGCAGAGACGATGTTTCCTTCGTTATCGATTAGCTGTATGCCTTCGTGAATGCTGTTCATTACATTTTTCATCGTTACTCGCTGTTTCTCACTATCTTCATACAACATGATCTTTTCAAGCGAAAGAGCGACCTGGCGTGCGAGACCTTGGTACTCTGTTACTTCATCACATGAATAAGTTGATCCTATTCGAGTTACGACCAAAACGGCCATAATCTCACGTTTTCCTGAAAAAATAGGAATATACAGATCTCCTGATTTATACAGTTCTTCCACGTACCCTTTTTCTGATGTTGAAGTATCTCTCATCACTTGATGTGATAAGCTACTCTCTTTTAATTTCACAAACATCCCAGAGTCAGGAAAATGTTGTTTAAATTGAATTTGTTCACTTTCTGTTAGACCTACAGATGCGGTTTTATTCCCATCAATCACCCAGATTAATCCTTTACTTGAATAGGTGATTTCAACCATATTAGAAATGATGCTCTTTAATAGATGATCCTTATCAAGTGTATTAGAGATTGAATGAATAAAAGAATTCATTCGGAGAAGCATTTTTTCATTCTGCTCTGTGGTCGATAAAGCTTCACGAAGCTTTTCTTGTTGCTCGTTTAATTCATCCTGCTGAGCTGCAAGTTCTTCATTCTGAGCAATTAATTCTTGTTCATTATCCTGAGTGCTACGAATCATCTTCTCAAAGGCTTGTGAGAGTAAACCGATCTCATCCAGTCTTTTCGTATGTGGAACATCGGTAACATAGAGGCCATTCGTAATTTGGGATGATACATTTGCAATATCCCTAAGAGGTCCTCCAAATTGTTTCATCATCAATCGAATAAGAAAGATGAACACGAGCACCATAAACGTTAAAAAAGAAAAGTAGATCCACTGACTCGTACTTGTCTTCTCATCTTTTTCTTCATAAATAGAATCAATCTCTTTTTGGACATCTGCCTCAAAGCTATTTAATGATTGAAGCACATCGTTTACCTGTTTTGTTCCTCCTTCCTTTGACATATTCACAAGTTCGTCGAGTTGTCCTTCTCTTTTGTATTGAATGGCACGAGGCAGCATTTTATTAAAATAACTTTCGGTAAACTTTTTAATCTCACTCGATAAGGCATTATCTTCATCAGATCGATATACCTTATTAAACGTTGTTAGGTCTTTATTGATCAGCATTTCTTTCTTTTCAATATTTTCTAAGAATGTATCTGTTCCAAAAGCAAAATAACCCCTTGAATCAAACATTACTGAGTTTAAATTCTCTCGCATATTCTCAACAAAGTTCAATTTGCTCTGTTTTGCTGAGATCTGTTTATCAAGTGATTCGGTCAGATTTACATGATAGAGTCTCAGGGAGACCATTCCTGCTAGGAGCAGGAAAACAAAAACAAGATTAATCAGGATTACTTTCCTACCCAAGCTCCTTTTAAAATAGTTACGCACCCAAGATCTCCCCTATCGTTTTAAGAAGCTGCTGAGGGCTAAAAGGCTTTGACATAAAGAAATCAGCACCTGCTTCCTTCATCCTTTCACGATCTGCTTGTTGATTTTTTGCTGAAAGAATCATCATTTTCATGTTCTTTTTGTTTAGATCATTTCTCGTTTTTTCAACAACTTCAAGTCCTGTCATACGCGGCATCATATAGTCTAAAATGACAAGGTCATAGTCATTCATCGATAACCTCTCATATGCTTCTTGTCCGTCCGTCGCCTCATCGATCTCATAACCTTCATCTTCAAGTGTATCTAGAACAAGCATGCGCAGAATTTCTTCATCCTCTGCTAAAAGAATTCTTGCCATGAATCATTCCCCCGCTTCTTTTACATTTCCAAACGTTTTCTGGAGTTCATAATAAGATTGTTTTAGTCGTTCCTGATAGACAGGTTCATCCCATTCATTCCACATATACTTTCTTACATTTTGAAGTGAAATCATACCCTCTTTTGATTGTGGAAGGGAGTCACTAACAACTCCGTTTGCTTTATACGTGTAAGCACCAATAGCAAAACCTTCTGTTTTTTCACTTGCAGATAACGTACCTTTCCACATATCTCCCATCACTTCATGCAAACTAGGATCTTTCACATTAAGAAGTAGCCAAGGAATTCTTATCTCTATAACCCCTTCTTTCTCGTTCACGCTAACATCTGTAAGAGAATCATAGTCTTTATCTTCAGGATTTCCATTGCCAAAACGCAGTTTACCTGTTTCAAACGACTGAAACGGAATAACTTCTTTCGTACTTGGTATGGTTAGTTCTTTGTTTAAAGCCATTTCTATTGGATGATAGATTCCATTATTTTTTTGATTGGCATAACTTTTTTTCTCAATCATCTTTAGTTCATGTCCGTACATGTAATAATTGCTGTCGTAATAACTATCAACTAGTATTCTAGAATTTTTCACATTCGTAAGATTTATTGCAAACTCGGCACCAGCATCTAATTTAACTACTCCGTCCGGTGATGACAGCTGACCTTGATTACGAATGGTATCTATTAATATCGTTGTGTTCAAACTCTCTGAATCTACCTTGCTGTTATAATCCAGCCGCATATATACATATCGG
Source organism: Fictibacillus sp. 18YEL24 (assembly GCF_015903855.1). Lineage (GTDB taxonomy): Bacteria > Bacillota > Bacilli > Bacillales > Fictibacillaceae > Fictibacillus > Fictibacillus phosphorivorans_C. The sequence goes on along the minus strand of NZ_JACZDT010000003.1, from coordinate 357,177 downwards.
TTGTCACTCGTGACAAATAAAGTTTTTAAATCGTCGCCTGTAGAACTGCTTTTTTGAAAAGGTGCTAGATCTACCCAGTCCTCCACTTCACCATCTACTTGTATAGGAGATTCCGGATCAAAAGATAACAATCCAAACTGTTGTTCATTCGTCTGAGCATTAGACCAAAACGGCCGTCTGTCCGGGTTGTCAAAGTCCATCGTGTTCCACGTACGTTTGAACCATTCATCCTGCCATGTAAATACCATACCTCCAGCCATCTGTTCTTCAACGATATCTTCAAACAGCCTCGTGTTATAATTTCCTTGATCCTCTTCGGAATGGTGGCCTTGGTTCCAGCCAAATGCGTTCTCATGCGTGATTCCTCTTGAACTTGGCACACCAAATTCAGCAACGACGACTGGCATATCATGAACTTTCCTTAAATCGTGTAAATAACCTGCATAATTGTTCTTCTTTCCACGATGGTCCACATACTCTAAATACTTTTTCTCATAGTTTAAGAAATCGGGATAGTATGGATATACATGATAGGATGCAAAATAACCTGACTTAAACGCACTTTGTGGTTTCAGGCTATTTGGATCTACAGCTACTTTATCCTCTTTCTCAAAAGGTTCCGCAGGGTGTTTCAATGTATCTGTCGTTACCCAGTTCACATGACTCATTGCATGCTGCCACTGGTACGTTTTTGTTTCATAATCTGTTGCATAGTTCAACATAGATGCAAGCCAATTCTCAAAAGGAGAGGCATTCGAGCTAGAAAAGTATTGGCCATCGATGCGGTTTTTCGATTGATGCTTCTCGTTCGTCGAAACCACGACTTCCGGGTCCCATTCTACACCTAGAATAAAGCCTAAAACGTAAGGAGAAATATCGTTCTTATACTCTCCGCCCGCATGTCCTGGCAGTTTTGGGATAACAGCTTGACCGTGAACAATATCCACGACATGTTTGATTTCTTTCTTAAATGATTCGGTTACTTCTGGCGCATAGACATCTTGTTTTACCTTCAGCTGATCCTCATTCACCCATACACCATGAAAAAGGTACAACGGCTTTTTAGCGATCTTATTATATTCATAAAACGCTTCATAAAAACCTGGCGGATGAATCGTATAAACACGAATAGCATTTGCGTTCATCTCTCCGATTCGTTTAAACCACCGGAAATATTCATTTTTAGAGATGGCTGTCTCGCCTGGGAAGCTTCCTGGTTTTGCAATTCCCATGTTCACTCCTTTTATTAAGAAGTTTCTCCATTTTCCGTTCTCAAGAATTTGTAAATAATCACCTGATGCCTTTGCGTTAATCTTAATGCCGTTACTTTCTTGGACTTGAACGATTGAAACTGGTTTCTTAACACTCTGCTCGTTGTGCAAAAGAGATTTCATTAAGGGCAGATACACCTTCCAATAAAACGTACTTCCTTGACCATCATCTAGAGCAAATTTCTGTTTAACAAAACTGATGCCCCATGTTTGGTACAACTCAGGAAGTTCTGCTTGATCGGCATAATCTCCAGCGAAGTAAGTAGCTTTATACGTTCCATTCTGATGCTGTATAATGGCTGGGAACATCAGAGGAATATGGTGTTTCTGAATCTTCCTTTTCCCCGCATCCGTTAGACTCAATTCGTAATTTGCCATAACTTCCTGGCTATTGATTGGCTTAATAATATCGAACCAATAATGATAAGGAACAGATGCATCAAGCCCAAAAGTTTTCTTTCCTTCTTTAGTGAAAGAAAACTGTGCTCCTTTTTTCTTCATGTCTTTATTCTCTAAAATAACCATCTCGCCTTTTTCATGCACGAACAACATGCCGCCACTCTTAAACGTCCACTTTCCGTAACGATCTTTATAGTTTCTCTTCACCCAGCTAGGAACTTCTTTGCCGTTAAGATCTGAAAAGTACCTGCCGATCCATCCGGACCATTCTACATTTAACAGTTCTGATATTCCTTCTCGTGCTTCTTTACCGGTTGGACTCGCAAACGTATTAAATTCCGCGATGAGGTCCGTTTTTCCAGACATCACAGTACGTCTGACTTTCTCAACTTCACTAGGTGTCAGACCACCTTTGACACTCGGTTTGTTTTCTTGGTTCAGCACTTCAACACCATAGCTATCAGCCACATAAAGGATATCTGGCTCTTTACCTTTATTAAACGTTGGCACAGACCTGCTAAAATGCTTATCCTCTTGGTAGGCTTCTTCTTTCTTATTTACGATCTTTAAATGGTTTAACGTCCAAACTAAACCACTATGTTCTCTAAAGGAATCTTCTTTTATCGTTTTATCTACGATTGCCACGTCCAGGATGTTGTCTTGTTTAATCCACCACATCCAAAACGGTGAAGTGATCAATCCGATGATGAGCAGAATAAAAAGAAAAAAGAAACGTTTCCTTGATTTTTGTTGTGAATTCATTGTGAGATTCCCCCGGATACACCTTTTCTTTTCATTTCTCCCCATGACTTTTTACCACGAATCGCTTGAACCAATCCTTGACAACGCCAAATTACAGTTAATGGACGATACCAAAGCGTTTCTGTTAGTGAATAAACAAATAGTTTTACGATGTCCGATACTTTCGGGTATTTACGAAGACTCCATTCCTCCAAGATCACTGCTCCCATAGAAGAAAGGGAACCGATTAGGACTGACAATAGAAAAAATAGCAATGCCATCTCAATATAGATTCCTCCAAGAAAAAAGGAGAGAACCACAAACAAGTAGCCACATAACTCTACGACAGGGCCGGCCAGTTCAATGATCCAGAAATACGGCAGCGAGACCATTCCGATCGAGCCATACTTTGGATTAAAAAGCATGGACTTGTGAATCCAAAGACTGTCAAACAAGCCTCTATGCCACCGATTTCTTTGTCTATGAAGATATTTAAGATCGTCGGGTGCCTCTGTCCAACAGACTGGATCTGGTACATAAATGATTTTTTTCTTCTCTTTTTTATCTTTGATTAGCTTTTGAAGACGTACCACAAGCTCCATATCTTCTCCTACCGTATCTCGCTTATAGCCACCTGCTTCAATCACCCATTTTTTTGAGAACACACCGAAAGCTCCTGAGATGATCAGCAGCCAGTTATAACGGCTGAGTCCGATTCGCCCCATTAAAAACGCTCTCAAGTATTCAATAACCTGCATGATAACGATTGGGTTCTTCGATAGACCGATTCTTTCAACTTGCCCCTCATGAATATCACATCCGTTAGCAATTCGAATACTTCCACCTGATGCAATCACAGTCTCATCCGAGTCGATGATCGGTTTCATTACTTTAAGGAAAGCATCTCTTTCAAGAACTGAATCACCATCCAATGAACAAAAATAAGGATAGTTGGAAACATTGAGTCCTGCGTTCAGTGCATCTGCTTTTCCTCCGTTCATCTTATCTACAAGCCATAGATTCGGATAGATAACTGATTGGTATACACCTTTAATGGTCATCGTCTCAAGTCTTGTCTGAATAACTTTCTTCACCTTTTTCATTTGGAAATGTTCAATAACTGTTTCTACAGTCGCATCTCTAGACCCATCATTGACAACGATCACTTCAAACTCTGGATAATTGATGCTCAAGAGAGAACGCACACTTCCTTTGATCCCAAGCTCCTCGTTATAAGCAGGTACGATAATAGAAACTGGTTTTGTGTAACTCGCATCCATATAGTCTTCATATCGCTCATAAGAATCAATCTTTTCTTCCCTCTTCAATTGAAATGCAGCTAGAATAAATAGAAACCCATAAAAAACTACAACGCCTGACATATAAAACAAAATAAACCAGCCAAAAACACGAACAAGTTCGAGCCATAACTGACTAATAACTGTAACCATCTTCAATTCCTCTCTCAATCCATTCTGATGCCATGTCTCTGGCAAAAGGATCATCACTCGTAAAACGAATATCATACAAACGTTCAAGACCGTCGTTGTAACTTAAAAATGACTTGGCAGCTTCGGCTCGTACTCTCCACGATGAATCTTTTATTAGAGCTTCAAGAATTTCCAGACCGTTTAAGGCTCGTGTCTTGCCGATCACCTTGGCTGCCATCAATCGTTCTTCCCATCTATCTGATTTCGCGAAACTCCCTATGACTTCAGAGTCAGATAAAAAGCCAACTTCTCCAATCGCTTTCATCGACCGGATACGAATTTCAAATCGCTCATCATCCAACTGGTTTTCTAAAAAGGCAACGAGGTCTAATTTCTTTTGAATTCCAATCATATCAATGATGGCTAACTTTAATCGCTCAGGATAATGACAATAGTCGTCCACCAACTTTGTGAACAACTCATCTTCCACCCTATTTAAGATACTTCTGTATTCTAATACTGAGAATATGGCTGAAACTGACTGAAACAACTGAGAGAGTGTGCATTCTTGGTTATTCGCTAAACAACGGAAAATAATAAGTTTTTCTTCTTTTGAAGTGTTTTGATCTCTCAACTTCCTCTTAAGCACTTCTGAAAGAGACCCCATCTTAAAACCATCGACCTTATAAAGGACATTCATCCTTCTGCTCCAGTTGTTTTGATTTAAGATAATTTCATATCTTTCGTGAAAAATTTCATCTGCTAATGAAGAGATCCGCCCCTTACCCTCTCCCTCAATAACTGTTGAATATTCGGTTAAAATACGTTCGATCGTAGTAAATTTTATCGTAGAATCTGGTACTAATAGCCGAGACTTTTGATCACGATACAAATAATCGTAGATCGTTTGATGGACTTGATTTTTATAATTAGTGATCTGCTTTTCTTTAGAAATCTCTACGGTCTTTTTAATGAGTAAATATAAGAACATACTTGTTAACACACTCAATAAAATACATGCGATGATTACTAAGAGAAAAATTTCCTGTGACAGCATCATTTCCCCCTTTGCACTAACACTTTAATTCTTGCCTCTAACTCACGAATACTAAAAGGTTTTGTTAAATAGTCATCCGCACCTAAATGCAGAGCCCGAACGATGTCACCCTCGGCTTTTCTTCCTGTGAGCATTAAAATTTTGTATTGGTTTGTATCTGGATATTTACGAAGCTTCGTTAATACTTCGATTCCATCCATCTTTGGTAAGACACCATCTAAGATGATCAAATATTCATCGTTTGACTGGTGCCATTCATCTGCAAAGAATGAAATACCATCTTGATATGTTTTTATCTCAAGCTCATAATTTTCAACCTCAAGATCGGTAAAAAAGCTTTCTAGCATTTTACGAATGACTTCTGAGTCATCTATAACTGCTACACGAAGTCGGCGGTTAAGATTTTCTTGAGTGCTTGCCGTTTCAACCCTGCCTCTTCCGTTTTCTTTAGCTACATACAGTGCACGATCTGCAGTGCGAACTGCTTCTGCTAATGAAACAGGATTATTTACTTCATAAACTCCTGCAGAAAAGGAAACGAGGAAAGAATGCTCTTCATAAACAAAAACGTTCTGACTCAAATTTTCTAAAAGTCGACAAGCAGTCTGTTCTGCTTCTTCAAGCTTCGTATATGGCATAAGAAGAATGAATTCCTCTCCCCCATACCTTACAACTACATCCTGAGTCCGTAGATGTGTGCTAAGAAATTCGGCAAACTTAACCAACACGTGATCGCCAGCAGAATGACCATATGTATCATTTATTTTCTTGAAGAAATCAACGTCAATCATAATCATGGAGAAGATATCCTTGTGTCTCAAATGCTCAGATGACATTCGTTGATAGGCCTCTTTTAGAAATTTCCGGTTGTACACTTTCGTTAATTCATCTTTCATAAGCGTGTCTTTGACAATTTTTCTTCTCTTCACTTGTCGATCGATTCTCGCTACATACTCATCCCAATCTAATGATTTTAGGAAGTAATCATCAGCCCCTTGTTGATAAGCGGTTATTCGCTTCTCTTTTTCGTCAGAAGAACTGATGACAACGATCGGAATAAGTTCAAAAGCAACGGTTTCTCGAACTTGTTTGATAAAATCATACCCATCACCCTCTGAACTGAAAGGATTAACGATCAGACAATCTGGGTTTAGGTCATAGAACATCGAAAGTGCTTTTTCAATGGTTGGAGATACGACTACAGCATAGCCGTGGTTCTCTAATTTTTCTTTACTGTATATGAGATAAGGTACATCTTGATCTACAATTAGAAGAAGGGGCTTATCACATTGATCTGTGCTTGAAGGAAATTCAGAAGATAATTTCACGGTAAGGGTCTTTTGATTAGCAGCAATTAAATTTGTCACTGGAGATAAATAATGTGCAGCTTCTATGGAACTCCAGCTTTTTTGTTCGTGATTCAACTGGTTCATTAGGTCTGTTGCGGCTTTCGAAATTTCTTGGAGCGATATCGTACCTGCTGTACCTGTGATCGTATGCAAGAATTGATAAAGCTCTTGATGAGAGATTGGAAATTCAGTATTCTTCCAATCCTGAATTTGTTTTGTTATCTTTTTTTCGAGCATGATTTGATATTTTGTCAATTTGGAATCCATTATAAAAAACTCCCTACAAAGGTGTTAGATCTTACTCATTTATAATAATTATTATTTATGACAGTGCCTAGTGATTTTGAACAGAATTTCAAAAAAGTTCCTTTTCACCCACTTTACTTTTAAATAAAAAGTGTTTTCTCTCTAAATTATGGCAGATACTTAAACGAATGCTGTTCTTTAGGCTCATATATCATTGCTTTTTGATATTATTTAGGAAATAAGCATGGTGTTCTTCCTTCACTCTTTATATCGACTTCATGCTAAAGACCTGCATATTTTTTTAACACCTTTTTAATGAACACTTTAATAATTGATAAGACTTTCCTCTTCTTTTTGTTTAAATTAACCGTTATTGTTAAGGAAGAGAAACTTTAAGGGAAGAGGTTAAACCTATGATCAACGAAAACATTTGTAGACTTCTGGAAAAAGAACTCGTTGTGGCACTCGGGTGCACTGAACCTGTTGCGATTGCTCTCGCTTCTGCTACTGCCAAAAAATATATAAGCGAACCGGTAACTTCGATCTCTGTTAAAGCGAGCGGCAATGTTATCAAGAATGCTTTATCTGTAGGGATTCCCGGCATGAATCATACAGGTATCGATTTTACAGCGGCTCTCGGTATGATTGCAGGAGATCCTGAAAAAGGTCTTCAAGTACTCGAAGGCGTTACGGTTAATGAGGAAGAAATAGCGGTTCGTTTCGTTCAGAACGGAATGGTTTCGGTTGCAACCGCAGATGGTCCTGAAAAGTTATTCATAGAAGTCGGAGTAAAAACTTCATCAGAGGAAGCGATCGTTGTGATCTCGGGAGACCATACGAACATAAGCTTTATCTCTCAAAACGGAAGAGTGTTAGTAGATGAATCAAGACCTGATTCATCCTCTAACTCTAATAAAACTGAAAATACTGAGTTAACCATTGAAGACCTTTATACGTTCATTACCGAAGTTCCACTTCATCGATTGAATCTTGTTAAACGAAGTGTCGAGTTGAATTCTGCGATCTGCAAAGAAGGTCTTTCGAATGATTATGGTTTACGAGTGGGTAAAACGTTGTATGACCAAACAAAAAAGGGCATTCTTTCAGATGATTTAGCTACGTATAGTATGGCGCTATCTGCTGCAGGGTCTGACGCACGAATGGCTGGTTCTACAATGCCGGTAATGGCGAATTCCGGCAGTGGGAATCAAGGAATCGCTGTAACGATGCCTGTTGTGGCTGCTGCAGAAAAATTAGGTGTAACAGACGAAAAGATGTTACGAGCTGTAACATTGAGTCACCTTCTTTCGATTCATATGAAATCAAAATTCGGCCGTTTGTCTGCACTATGTGGTGTGACTGTCGCCGGTGCTAGTGCATCTGCTGCGATCACCTACTTGCTGGATGACAACTTAGATAAGATGAAAGCTGCTATACAGAATACATTAGGCAATGTTAGTGGAATGGTTTGTGACGGAGCAAAAGCCGGATGCGCTATGAAAGTTGCAACATGTTCAAGTGCCGCTGTTCAATCGGCTGTTTTAGCATCGAACGGATTGTGTATCCCCTCTACAAACGGTTTTATTGAAGAGGATGTTGAAAAGACGATAGAGAATTTCTGCAGATTAGGTGCTGAAACATCAAGTACAACCGATTCTGTACTTTTAGATATGATGGTGAATAAGCAACGGTAAGCAGAAATGATTGGAATGATAATGAAAAGAGCTGATCTTAGATCAGCTCTTTGTTATTTATTCTGTAACTGCCTGATTTGATGAAATTTCCTTACGATCCGTGTTTTGGTCGACTGGTTCTTTCTTGATACGACTGTTCCCTACCGATAAAGCAACAAAAATTCCAATTCCGATAAAGATAAGTCCTGTTAAGAATACGCTAGAGAAGGAAGTTGACCAAACGTCTTTAATCGTTTCAATGACAGGTGTTTTTAACTCAGTCGGAAGTGGCAGCAAATCTGGATTGATCAAGATACCAAACATGGCATCTGTTTTCTTCCCTATCTCTTCTAGCGCTTTTCCAAGAACCGGGTTTGAAGCGCCACTTGCTGCTTCACTTATCTTATCTGTAAGTGAATGGTTCATGACTGCATTTAAGATCGTAATTCCAATGGTTCCTCCAATCGAACGAAAGAAAGTAGAAGCAGATGTTACTTCTCCGAGCTGAGATTTTGGGAACTCGTTTTGTACAGCAATCATCAGCGTTGGCATAACTAGACCCATACCAAAACCGAGAATAACCATGTAAGCATATGCCGTAAATTCATTGGAATCTACATCCATCGTACTCATTAAAAGGAACCCAATTGCTGTGATCACCATGCCAGATGTTAGTACTGTTCTAAATGTAAGCTTTAATAACAAACGGCCACCAATAATGCTTGCAGTGATGAGCGCAATCATCATAGGAGTCATCGTCGATCCTGCTTTTGTCGGACTCACACCTAAAATTCCTTGCATGTACATCGGAACGAACATAATGGCTCCAAACATTCCTAAACCAAGCAAAAACCCTAAAATATTCGTAGTTGCAAACACTCTATTCTTAAAGAGTGACAGATTTAAGATAGGTTCTACAGCACGTTTTTCAATCGTGATAAATAATGCTAACAGAACGATTACCCCACCAAACAGTAAATAGCTTGTGGAAGATAGCCATTCAAACTTATCTCCACCAAATGTAAGTCCTAATAAAAGCAATACAACGGCTGGTATCAGTGTGAAAATACCGAAGTAATCGATATTTACTTTACCTGTCGCTGCCCTGATCGATTCATTCTTCATACCCATCACGATCATTGCTGTAGAAATGATTCCAAATGGTACATTAATCAAGAAAATCCAGTGCCAGCTAATATGATCAACCATGAGCCCCCCAATAAAAGGACCGATCACTGAACTTAATCCATAGATCGCACCAAATACACCTTGCCATTTTGCACGTTGTTCAGCTGTAAAGATATCACCGATGATCGTTTGGGATAGAGGCATGATCATTCCTCCACCGATTCCCTGTAACCCACGATAAATGATGAGTTCTTCCATAGAGTTTGCTGTTCCACATAGTGCAGAACCTACTATAAATATTAAATTCCCTAATAAATATAGTTTTCTTCGTCCGTAAAGATCAGAAAGTTTACCTACGATTGGTACTACAGTAGTTGATGTGATCAAATAGGCTGTGGTTACCCAAGCAAAGATAGAAAACCCGTTTAGATCAGCAATAATTGTTGGCATTGCAGTACCAACAATGGTTTGTTCCAAGGCACTAAAAAACATGCCAATAATCAAACCAGCCAATATCAATTTTGTATTTAATGGCTTTTGTGTTGTTTCCATGTTCATCTTTCTCCCTATAAGCTGGACGTAAGTCTTCACTCGCCCAAGCTTTTAAATTGGTCCTTTTCCTTCATCAACTAAATGCTTCACATAATTAAGTATTGCCCGTACTTCTACTCCAAAGACTCCTTTTTAAGGGAAGGCAGCGTGCTTCAGTTTCTTACAAGTTATAGATACTCTTATAACTCATATCATATGACCACATAGTCATAATTAACAATAGTTAGTATACTCGGGTTATGACCAGTCAGTCAAACAAAATATTCGTACATTTTATCTCTTTTTAATGTGTTAAAATTATCCATATAAAGATTTTCAGCAGAGGAGTTAAATAATTTGGAGCACAAGCAAATAATTGGTGAAGGAAGTACCGCGCAAGTCATGATTTTTTCTCCAACCGAAGTTGTAAAGCTTTTTCATGATCACGTATCTGGTGATTTTATTGAGCATGAGTATACGATCAATAAAATCATTCTTCAATCAGGGCTTTCAGTTCCCGAAGTAAGATGGAGTAAACCGATTTCTGGGAAAAGAGCCTTGATATATAGAAGGGTCGAGGGAACCACGCTAACGAGCCTATTAAGTTCTCAACCTAAAAAAACACTTCATCATTTAAAAAGGATGGCTGCTCTTCAAGTAAGTGTTCACGATAAGAAATTATCTACTCTTCCCTCTCAATTTGAAGTTTTAAAACAAAAGATTATGTCAGTAAAAGAATTGAATGAGAACGACAAGAAAAGAATTATCAAAGAATTAGAAGAACTCCCCCTTGGTAAATGTATATGTCATGGTGATTTTCATCCTGATAATATCTTAATTACAAAAGACGAAGCTGTAATTATAGATTGGTGTGATGCTACAAGTGGCAATCCTATGGCAGACTTAGCTCGTACCCTCCTCATCTTGCGTTACGGCGGGTTAAAAGACCGCACATCTTTTCTAAATTTTATAACTATTTTATATGTCCGAAAATTTTTAGCTATGTATTATAGAAAAAGTTATACTAGACATTACCAGTTCTCTTCTAAAGCTTTAAATCGCTGGATGATTCCGATAGCTGCAGCTCGTTTAAGTGAAAACCTTTCTGACATCGAAAAAAAGTTATTGTTATCATTTATCAGCAAAAGAAGTAAAGGATCTTAGTTTCCATGAAAGCTATATACTTACTACTATGTATGTTATTTATTTTGTTTCTTAGTGGTTGTGTTGATTCTTCGCCATTACGTTCACATGTTGAGGTTCAGATTAATCAAGCCTTTAAAACAAGATTTGGTTTAATTGACCATGTAATTGTCAAGGACCTTAAGAAAAATGAAACTTTAACGGTATTGAATCCTGAACTTTTTTCAAACTCCCTCGGTTCAATGAAAAGGGTCAAGATACATCTTCTCAATCCAGATTATTCTTTGAACATAAAAACATCAAAAGAGTCTAAAGAATACAGTAGAGAACAAATAAAAGCAACACTTCTTTATGATTCTAAAAAAGAAATCATTTGTACGAAAAATAAAAAAATCTGTTATGAAACCTCTGACTCGTTAAGAACGTTTTTAATAGATAACAAAATGAAGTAAAGGAGAATTACATATGATATATGAAATGACAGTTCAAGTTCGTGTATCGAATATGGAAGATGGTCAAAGGTATTATGAAACTCTGTTGAATCGTCAGGCTGACTTCACTCCACATGAAGGATTCGCAGAATGGGAGTTACTTCCTAACTGTTGGCTGCAAGTCGCTGAGGGTGACCCAGCTGTTGGCAACGGACCTCTTCGCCTAGGTGTGGTCGATCTCGATGATGAGAAAAAACGATTGATGGACGTTTTACAAGTGGAAGACTTTGAAATTTTTGAACGTGTCGAAGTTCCTGTTAGATGGGCTACGTTTTCGGATCCTTGGGGAAACTCCTTAGGATTGTTCGAATATAAAGATTCAGAAGCCATGAACGAAAAGCTTCGACAGGTAGTTAGGAGATAGTTATGAGAGTCATCATTTCATCCGTAATATCGGTACTTTGTGGAGCAGTGTTCTTTTTTGCTATTCCAGGCGGAAATCCATTTAAGCTTGATCTACAAGGTGTGTTATTCGGTCTATTCTTTGGGATTGTTACAGCTCTACCCTTTTTTCTTTTCTGCACATTGCCAATTGCATTTATTATTGAATCTTCTAAAGATAAAATGAGGTTAAAATTTAGGTTCCATCTTCTTTTATATGTAGCATTAAGTATTGTATTTCTTTTGATATACCGCTTCACCATTTTCTACTGGGCTAAGTTTGAAGGACTGAACACGTTTGCTGTATTCGGCTATGGAATCACTTGTTCGATCGGTTTTTGTTTAAGTTATGCTTTATTCCGACCAAGAAAAAAACGCGATCCGAAAGAACCTAAAAAGCCTTCAGGTCCATCTGACGCAAGAAGATACAGAAGTAAAAGTACTGTTTGATAGAGAGGAAAGTGGGGATGAAGAAAAAAGGTGCACTGAAGATTTTTCTTGGATTTGTCCTCTTATTCTTATTGATAAATTGGGTATTTCCTTATTCACCACTTAATATTTATAAATCAATTTCCTATGATGGGGATCAAGTACTCATTAATGATTATAGATCGGAATTAAAAGCATTCAAATTGGAGTATGAACCTCGTCTCAAACAACAAAGAGAAGAAGAATTGATTAAAGACTTGACCACGAATGATATTGAATATCTATTACAAATGTATGAACTTCCTTGGTTGGTGGACAAAGATTCTATAACCATTACACGAAAATCGTTAACTGATATGGAATTTGAAGTTAATGAAGCAAAAGATATACTCATCAACCTCGCGTTTCAAGAGGAATATTCAGAAAGTACTAAGGTTTATTTGCACAGTTTATTAACGGAAACATTAAGTCTTGAAAAAGAAATTGATGAACTGAAACACCATTCGAGTCTTCATTCACGAAGTACGATCGATCTGCAACTGCGGAATCTTCATGGTCATTTCATCTCAAATTTCAATTTGCTAGCTACTTTCTATAAGGAATATCTAAGGTCAAAACAAGAAGCTTGAGCAATAGCGCCAAAGCTTCTTGTTATTCTACCACTCTAACTTTGTACCAAACGGCTTCCCAATTCTTTTTCTTCACGCGCTCTTTATACTTGTTTCTTCTGTCTTCCGTTCTTCTGTAACTATCCGTTGGTCTTACCTCCATGCTTAGTACATCTTCTATTCCGCATGGAGCAGTAAGAATGACTTCGCCTTGTTCATTAAGCCTAACACCAAGAGCAGTTACCGTTTCAGGAAATTTAGAGATCGCATCTACCGTTGAAGTGTACGGTTCAAAATCATCGTTGACGAGATGCATTCTCGCTTCATTTTTTACAGACCACGGCACATTTGGGATGAGTCCTAAAAGCATTTCCTCATACTTTTTTTCACTCTCTTTTTTGAGGTCTTCAGGATTGAAATAAACAACATCGATATCAGCCAGTCCCGTTCTTTCTTGAAAGCCATGAAGGGTATCCCAAACTTTAGATCGAACAAACCCTGCACATATCCACCAATCTGGTAATTCTAATGTTTTGGCAGCACATAAAACCCGCATCATCCAGTCATCATTTTTAATCATATTAATTATGTATTGATGTTGATCCACCTTTTTCATCCACTCTTTTCCTGTATATATTTTAAAGATACTACAATAAGTCATGTCTGTTATCTCTACATTTTTCCAAACATAAAAGAATTGACAACTTTAAAGTAACCGTAATAAGATAATAGTAACTTCATAACTCCTAAAGGGGAGTAGCTTTTACAATATAGTCGTCATTTCGGGGCTTCGTGCTCTCGGCTATATTGGCAACTTCATTGTTGTTAGCAAGACCTTTACCGTTCGGTTGGTAAGGGTCTTTTTTATTTGTTAGACCTTTACCTGCTATTGGTAGAGGTCTTTTTTATTTGTTATCAGGAGGTCGCTTCATGTAAATCGTTCTCGCTTCATTCATGCATCTATCATTTTAAAGGAGGAACCAAAATGGAACTATCTATCTTGTTAGAATATGGTTGGATCTTGTTAGTGCTAATCGCATTAGAAGGCTTATTAGCGGCAGACAATGCACTGGTCTTAGCCATTATGGTAAAACACTTACCAGAAGAACAAAGGAAAAAAGCGTTGTTTTACGGTTTAGTAGGTGCGTTCTTCTTCCGTTTCGCATCACTGTTTGCCATTTCATTCTTAGTCAACGTATGGCAGGTTCAAGCTATCGGAGCTGTATATCTTCTGTTCATCGCACTTAACCATATCTTCAGAAAAGTTGTGGTTAAAAAAGCAGATGATTCTACGGAAAAGTCTAAATCTGAAAAGAAGAAAGCTGGTTTTTGGACTACAGTATTAAAAGTTGAACTAGCTGATATCGCGTTTGCTGTGGATTCAATCCTAGCAGCTGTTGCATTAGCGGTGGCACTTCCCGATTCAGGTCTTCCGAACATCGGCGGTCTGGATGGTGGAAAGTTCTTAGTGATCTTTGCCGGTGGGTTGATCGGCCTCATCATCATGCGTTTTGCCGCTAACTTTTTTGTTAAGCTCTTACAATCAAAACCAGGCCTTGAAATTGCAGCCTTTCTCATCGTAGGTTGGGTTGGGGTTAAGTTGGCCGTATATACACTCGCACACCCTGACTTAGCAATCCTTTCTGAAGGTTTCGCAAAGTCACCAGAGTGGAAAATCACGTTTTATGTTGTTCTCATCTTGATCGCTGTTGGCGGTTGGTTTCTCTCTAAAGAAAAATCACCACAATCACAAGCTGAATAATTGAATACAAAAAGAGGAGCTTATCGTAGCTCCTCTTCCTTGTTTATCGTTTTCGTACGGAATCCCCTTCGATCAGGCTTACGTTGATTCTCTCATGTTCAGGACTTTGCTTCTTTTGTATTAAATTCAGCAGCAGTTCTGAAGCTAATGCGCCCCATTTATGCTTCGAATAGTTGATCGTCGCAAGTCTCGGTTGAATATATTGAGACACTTCAATATTATCAAAACCGATTATATGAACATCTTCACCAATACGAAGATTCGTTCTGCTGAAATAATTATACATACCGATCGCCATCTCATCATTCAAACAAAACACACCTACAGGCTCTGTAAAGTCTTGATGAATTTTCTTACCTGCTTCTTCACCTGAATGCTTGTTAAAATCACCATCGATTTCGATGTACTCAATATGCGAATAGCGTTGTACCGCTTTCTGTACAGCTTCTAACCGCTGCCTCGCATCAAAAGAGATATCGGGACCTTTAACAACACAGATCTTTCGATGACCTTTTTCAGCTAAATAATCGATCGCGAGTGTAGCCCCAGCTTTATTATCAAGCAGTACTTGAGAGATGTTCGGATGGTCCATTCTTCGATCCATCACGACCAGCTTATGTCCTCGTTCCGCGTGACTTAACAATTCTTTCGTTTCATATGTTGCATCTAGAATGATCGCGCCATCGATCATGCGCTCAGGAAGAAAGCGATGTGATTCTTTCCCGCTGCAGACGATAAGCTCATAGCCGTTCTCGCTTAATGTCTCCATCATCCCCTGCAGAAGCTGACCATAAAAAGCACCACTATAGTTCGTTAAATAGATTCCAATGATTTTTGTTTCTCGTTTTTTCAGTGATCGAGCAGCTGCGCTTGGGATATAATTGAGTTCTTTAGCGATCGCCAATATTCGTGCTGATGTTTCCTTCGTAACTTTCGGACTTCCGTTCAAGGCATAGGAGACCGTGGAAATGGAAACACCTGCTTGTTTTGCAATGTCTTTAATACTTACCAACGAACTTCTCTCCTATCTCTCATGTTGCAAACGTTTCCTTTATTATAACGAATGGTTATGAATAAATCTCTACGGTATTCACGTCTGCTGACAATTTATTTACAAATTCAGAGCGATTCACGCTCACGCCACCATCTCGATAGATGTTCTGATACGTATTACTCTGTACTTCTTGGCCATTAACGATGAGTCGATTCGTTTCTTCACCGCGGTCTCG
Source organism: Fictibacillus sp. 18YEL24 (assembly GCF_015903855.1). Taxonomy (GTDB): domain Bacteria; phylum Bacillota; class Bacilli; order Bacillales; family Fictibacillaceae; genus Fictibacillus; species Fictibacillus phosphorivorans_C. Next base: position 341,309 of record NZ_JACZDT010000003.1, on the reverse strand, counting down.
GAATACCATTTTGACAGGTTTTCCATCAATCATATACTGCAATTCAAGGCCATTCATTTCTTCTGTTAATATTGGATCAATGATTAAGTTCTCCCCTTGTGGGCGAATACCTAAACAATTTGAGATCAACTGGTTCATGTAGATTCCAGGTCCAGAAGAATAGATTCTCCATCCACCTTTAACTTTGGCTTTTCCATCTTTTAGTTCACCAAAACGTTCTTGTGCTTCATAGCGAGTTTTAAAATCACCATCAGAACTTGAGAAATAAGCATTACTCTGACGTCGCTCTGCATTTGGAACTTTTTCTTGAATCATAACAGGATTGATTTTCTCTAATCCGCTCCACACTTCTTCTTTTTTACCTAGCTTCGCCATCGCTTCAACAAAACGAATATGAGCATGAACATATTGAAGTCCGATTTCACGTCCAAAGTTTGATGCTTGTTCAGCACGTTTGAAATGCGTACTCACACCGCCTTTGTAATGAGCAGGTTTGTCCATCAATCTTACGCCATCTGGGCAATAAAACTTATCCATGATCAGATCAAGGTGCTGTTTTGCTTGTTCAGGTGTTAACAATTCTGCAATCATACTCCGCGTCATCGGTAATAAACGATAGTTGATACCTGTCGTGTTATCACTAGGATGAAGCATCAGTTTTGGTGATTTTGGATCCTCCATGTAAACAAATCCTGGGATTACATCTGTGCCTAACATATGTTCTTGATAGTCTGCTTTAATGTTTTTAGCGAGCTCGCTCAGTTTTGCAGCTTCTTCTTCGTCCACATGCTGTAATTGCTGGGAGAACTGAGTCATGACTTGATACGTTAATGCAACCGTCCATGAACTTACCATGTATTTTTTAAGCTGTGGATTTGCAGGTTGAAGCGTATCATCCCAATCACCGTCTCCATATGAGGAAAGGTGTGTATCATGCAAAAAGTTCTCTCTCATGTAACCGATCTGTTTTTGAATATGCTGTAATAATGTTTCTTTTTTCTCATTAAAGTTAAAATCACGGTTAGACGTGTAAGGAATTTCCTCACGTAAAATATCAAAATCATTCGTAGCAGCAAGGTAATCAGTCACTAACTTCAGTGGCCATACGATAATATCTCCATGTGAATCATCTTGCTGGATTTTGAAGTATTGATCAAACATGAACCATTGTGGCCAGTTCCCTGTTTCTTCAAACTGATGAGAATATACAGTAAGCAAGATGTCTTTTACTGCACCATAATGCTGAGTTGCTAAGAAGTATTCAGCAGGTCCTTGGCAAACATCTCGAGTACCCCACGCTGCTCCACCATATTGCTCGAGACCATGAGGAACAGAATAGTGAATAAGCATGTTATGTGTATACCAATGTGCTAACGCGTTCATCTTCTGAAGCTCGTGTGTCTCGACTCCATCCTTCGTCAAACGGAATCCTCGGTTCGTGTTTTGTATAAATGTACGGTAACGCTCAATTTCCGTTTCAATCGTCTTACTTGTAAACGGAATCTTCTTCCCTTCGATCAATCCCTGATGAGAGATGCCCCACTCATTTGTTGGTTCAAGATCGCAAACCAAAAGAGAAGCAGAACCACTATCCATATTTTCACCAAAGATTGTCTCGTCTGTTACGCTCCACTCGGTTCCCGTAATCTTCATTCGATAACTTAAATTTTCATACGTTTTCGCACTGTCTGAAGCAGCATCCGCGAAGAACGAAAGAACTCCATCTTCTTTTTCCATCTTAAATGGCACTTCATATTCTTGATTATTCAAGGATACTTGGTTCGTCACAACGAATCGGTAAGCCTTTCCGCTCATAGCCTTAACATGCAGCTCAACTTCCGGGGTATCGACTGTTGTATAGTTTGTGATGATGAACGTCTCATCTTCCGTCTTATAGAACCAGCGCGTATAGTTAAAGCCCATCTCGAACAACGAAGGCATGGTTAATAGTTTCAACTTTCCATCTGACTCAACATAGATTCGTTGACCCGATGTTTTCATAACATTCAACGCATTACGTGCATTCGTCATCATCTTATGAAAAGAAGTGTTTCCTACTACTAATTGTGAATTAAAGATTCCATACATATAAGAAGTAGTCGTGATCGTGTCCTCTTTTAATGACACGTTATCTCCCGTAACGAGAATATGTCCATGAGGTCGCTCTACGATTCTTTCTTTTTCTTTTAAAACGATATGTTCATAGGTCGGTGTAAAAAAGGATAGAAGCGTATCTCCTTCATACTCTTCTAAAATACGCTCCGGGAAAAGAGCTTCCACTTCTTCCATTTGAAGATCAACTATTTTTAATGTTCCGTCAAACTGGTCATTACGATTAACTTTTTCAAGCGCAATCGTATCTTCAATTCGCTGAGCTTGAACTTCATTCCAAGCTAATTCAATCTCATCCTTATATTCAATAGACGTAACAGCATCCTGATGATCCTCTTTAAAACATCCATAAAAATTGATGTGATGTTTACCATTAAGTGCAAATTGCTCTGATTGAAGTGCAATATAAGCGAATTCGTATTGATACACTTCACTCGCTAAGTTCTCGTTATAAAGTGCTTGTGGTACATCTGTTTCTTTATATGAAGTACCGAAGAACTGAAAACCATCAGTTATATAACCAACAGATTTCGTTAACGATCCTTGTTGTAGGTAAGGAAAGGCTTTTCCATTAGGCTGATTTTGACGTGAACAGATCACATAACCTAGCTTCTCATCTTCAAACACACCATGGTCTACATACTGCGCGATGAATGCTTCATTTGTTCGAACAGCTCCGATATGAGCAAGTCCCACGTCTTGCCCATAAATAATATCAGCCTTCTCAGCCTTTCCTTCGAGTTCAACATCCCAAAACCATATACCACTTTCTTTTAATGAAAAAGTGACTATATAAGAGATGTCTTGAAACGTACCTTTCCAATAAACTTGATTCTCATTATACGAAACGGTGCCGTTAGATTTACTACCCAGAAGCGGAGTTACATGGATACCCTCACTGTTGAACACACGTAAATAAAGATTGTTCAAAGAACCATCGATTGGATTACTCATCCATTGATTGATCATCGTATCATGGTGGGAAGCTTTGTAGATATCACCAGTACTTAAGAACGCAAATGCAAAGTCACCAGCTTTAATCGTGATGTTCCCTTTCGTTAATGTTGTCATTGTCTATCCCTCAATTCTTTTATTATGTCTATTTTGTAATAAAGTAAATTCTGTTGATATAAACATGAAGTTTTCATCTCTTTTAACATAAATGAAAGCATTTTATCGAAACGTTTCAATTAAATTCAAGAGAGTTTCTAGGTTTTTGAGTTTCATACTGTTATCTTCTTCATTTCCTTTTGTAACAAGGAAAATAGTATATGAAACCTTATGTTTCCAACAATTTATGGAAGGAAACCTCTTTTTGAAAATTCCATGTTGTAAACGATTACAACTTGAATTATAATGTGCTTATCGAAACGTTTCAACAATAATCTCAAAGAAAATTCGGGAATAATAAAAATTGATTGCTTTCACAGGCAAATTATAGGGGGAACTCACATGAAAAAACGTTGGTTTAAAAAATCGATGGTTACGTCGATGGTTGGTGCACTTGTACTATCCGGCGTCTTAGCTGGCTGCTCTTCAGGTTCAGAAGACGGAAAAACAACAATTACGGTTTGGGGAATGGGTGAAGAAGCAAAGTCACTTCCTAAGATCGCTGAAGAATTTGAAAAAGAAAATCCAAAGATTGATGTTAAAGTACAAGCCCTTCCTTGGGATCAAGCACACGATAAGCTATTAACAGCAGTTGCATCGAAAAAAGGTCCAGATGTTGTTCAGATGGGTACAACTTGGATTCCTGAGTTTGCATCAGCTGGAGCATTAAAAGATTTAACACCTCATGTTAAAGATTACCCGGAACTAGATCCAAAACATTTCTTTGAAGGTTCTGTTGAAACGACTAAGTTTGATGACAAAATGGTTGGTGTACCTTGGTACGTTGATACTCGTTTGCTCTACTATCGTACAGATTTGCTCGAGAAAGCTGGATTTAAAGAAGCTCCAAAAACGTGGGACGAGTTGAAGGAAGCCGCTGATAAGCTAGCTGATCGCGGAAAAGGCAAATATGGAATTTCGATCGATGCTAAAGAACAAAGCTTGTCATTCATGTTCGCACGCCAAAACGGCGCTGAACTATTAGGGTCAAACAATGATCCTAAATTCAATGATCCTAAATTCGTTGAAGCGGTTGAGTACTTGAACAGCTTCTATGAAAGTGGAGCAGCTCCAAAAGAAGAACTAGGAATGGACATCGTCCAAGGTTTCCGTGGAGACGGGATCCTACCAATGTTCATCAGTGGTCCGTGGATGATTAAATTGATCAACGACCAAGCTCCTGAGCTTAAAGGTAAATGGGGTACGGCTGTTCTTCCAGCAAAAGAAAACAACATCTCTGCACTTGGTGGATCTAACCTTTCTGTATTCGAATACACGAAGCATGAAAAAGAAGCATTAAAATTCGCAGCATATATGAGTAAACCTGAAACACAATTAAAATGGATGGAGATGACAAATTCCCTTCCAGCAACACAAAAAGCATGGGAAGACGAGTCTCTTACTGGAAATGAATTTTATAAAGCGTTCGGTGAACAGATGGAAGCTTCACAACCGATGCCTGTTATTAAGCAATGGGAAGAAATCGCTCAATCTTATTTAAAGAGCTTTGAGAAGATTTACAGAGGCGGAGCAGATGTTCAGAAGGAATTGGATAACTTCGACAAAAAAGCGGAAGAGATCTTAAAGAAATAAATCCTGTTGATCCGGGGTATAACGAGCAGGTTATCCTGCTCGTTACCTTTTTATCATCAACACGGGTAACGATGAAGGATGTGAAAACATGAAAAGCTATTCAAAAACGACTCCTTACCTCTTCATTGGACCAGCACTTCTATTATTGGCTTTATTCTCTCTTTTTCCCATTGTTCTTGCATTGGTGATTAGTTTTACAGATATTGACCTAGCTGGACTTGCAGACTATTCAAATATTAGCTTTATTGGAATCGAAAACTATATCAATATCTTTAAAGACCCTATTTTTCTAAAATCGATCGGTAACACTGTCTTTTATGTCGTATTTGGTGTTCCACTCGTTATCGCATGTTCACTTGGTATCGCTCTTTTGATCAACTTTGGTACAGCGCGCATCTTCAAGGCTTTTCGTCTTGTTTTTTATATGCCTTCGATCACAAACGTTGTAGCAGTAGCTGTAGTGTGGACGTACCTATACAACCCGCAGTTCGGTCTGTTCAACTATCTGCTCGGTCTTGTAGGTATTCCTGCCATACCGTGGTTACAAGACCCAACGATTGCCAAAGGGTCATTGATCGCATTAGCCGTTTGGCGCGCGATCGGTGTGAACATGATTATTTTCTTAGCAGCTTTACAAGGTATTCCGAAAACGTATTATGAGGCAGCTCAATTAGACGGTGCGAACAACTGGAAACAGCTTACGAAGATTACGATTCCTCTTCTTCGTTATGCCATTTTCTTCGTGTCGATCACAACGATGATCGGATGGATTCAGTTCTTCGAAGAACCATTCGTTATGACGAACGGTGGACCGCTTGATAGCACCACTTCTGTTGCTCTCTTCATCTATCGCAATGGATTCCAGCTCAGCAATTTCGGTTATGCTGCTGCAGGTTCATTCGTCCTGTTTGTAACCATTATCATCATCACGATGATTCAGTTTCGATTGCAAAAGAAAGATACCGATATTTAAGACGTGAGGTGAGAACATGAAAACAAAAGTATCTGATGCGAAGAAAGCATACAAAATTCAGCAATGGATCGCAGGAATCGTCTTAACGCTTGGAGGCCTTTTAGTAGCCATCCCATTTATTTGGATGATTCTCTCTGCTTTCAAACCTGAAAGTGAAGTCCTTCAGCTCACACCGACTCTGTGGCCTGAAACCTTTACAACGGAGAACTTCGTCTACCTGTTTGAGAACATGAACTTTGGTGTTTATTTGCGAAATACGATCATCATCGTCCTCTGTTCTTTTGTCGGACTTTTCTTTAATGCGATGGCTGGATACGCATTTGCGAAGTACAAGTTTAAAGGAAGAGAAAAGCTTTTCTACCTTGTACTAGCAACAATGATGATTCCTGGACAAGTAACGATGATCCCTGTTTATTTAATCTTAAACCAGATGGGCTTGACGAACACGATGGCAGGTGTCGTTCTACCAGGATTAGTTGGTGCATTCAGCATCTTCTTATTCCGTCAGTTCATGTCTACCATCCCAGACGAACTGCTTGAAGCCGCTCGTCTAGATGGAGCGAGTGAGTTCCGCGTGTTCATGCAGCTCGTTCTACCTATTTCCAAACCAATCATGGCCGTTCAAGGAATTCTAACGTTTATCGCTGGTTGGAACAGCTTCTTATGGCCGTTGATCATCGCGAACGATGAAAGCTTGTATACATTATCTGTTGGGTTAAGTCTTCTAAAAGGACAGTATGGAGGCAACTTCGCATTGCAGATGGCCGGATCAACGTTCATGGTTGTTCCAATCGTCATCATCTTCATCATCTTCCAAAAGCACATTATTGAAGGCTATACCATCTCCGGTATGAAATAGAAGGTTGGCGTTGAAGAACCCTCGATTCGAATATGTAATCGGGGGTTCTTTTTGTTTTTATTTGTCTACTTTTTGGAGCTTGGTTTTCTTTCTATAATGAAGATGGATGAGGATTGCAAATATGAACCCTGAAGCATAAACAATATCATTTAGGATGCTGTTGAAATGATACATTTTTGAAAAGATAGAGTACAGAAACAGGATTCCAGTTAATATTAAAAAAGCGTTTAATCTTTTCTCCGATGTTTTCTTCATATGTACCTCCACTACCATCATGTAAGAAGATGAACCTTTGTCGAAAAGCCTATAAATTATTTTGAAGACCTATAAATTATTTTGAAGACCTATAAATTATTCTGAAGACCTATAAATTATTCTGAAGACCTATAAAATTATTTGAAGGACTATAAATCAAGAACTACGGCTATAAACCAAAATGGATTGCCTACCATACTTCAAAATACCGCTCTTAATTGAGTACTCTTATACCCAACCCTCAAGCTCTGACAATAAAACTCCTTTTTTCTTTACCAAAAAACCTAGATCACGCTCAAAGCCCCTCTCTGTTGTTATCAACAGATCTGAGAAAGAAAACCTATAGATTCTATTGAAATCTCTTTTAAGAGAAAAATAGATGTTCTCTTCTTCTGGACTAAATAACATAGATAGCTGTGTAGGAAAGTCCCCTTCTCTTTGAGCGGTTTGCTTCAGGATGGATAGTCCTTGTTCAACGGAAAAGTCACCTCTTCTGTTTACCAATCCACCATATGCTAGCTGATAACGATCACTTCCTGGTCCTTGCAATGTCATATCTTCCTGTTCCATGGCATCTCGAACTGAAAAATTTGTAAGAACCATAAAGTTATCCTCCAGCTGATCTGTGTCTATATATTTTCTTCCAGGCTCCACAAGGAACGACTTCTTGTTAGGACCAACTATTAAACTTTGAACACTATAATCAGGAACATTCACGATTTCTTTTTCTTGAAGATAGGTAGGCAGCACTGATGTTTTTACTTTTTCAGACAACACTTCATCAAATAACCTCATCATATGTATACTGTTTTTGTTCCTTTTATATTTGCCCTCTTCATTCGGGTTCACCATATGAAGATTCATAAAGATTCCGTTTTTATTAAAGCCAATGGCTGGTAGGAAACGGCCGCCTTCTTTTTGCAAAATAAGGAGCTGATTATCACCTGATAGAGCCATTTTAATCGGCCGCTCAGACAGATCAAAGTTCATTCCAATATACGTCTCATCTTCATGCAAAACAAAACTCGTGCACATCTCTTCTTCACTTCCATTTTTAAATTTCCAGCTGAATAAATGATAGGTACAGCTGTCAGTAAAAATAGATTCTACATAAAAATCCTGGACCCTTTTATCCTCGTTTACGGTACGTGTTTTTATTTTTCTTACACGTTCACCGCTAAATTGTATCTTTTCACCTCTAAACATCACGTTTTCACTGATAAACTCATACTCACCACCTACGAATCACTCCTGACCACCGCTAACCTCTACACTTCCACCTGAAAGCACACAAAACAAGCTTGATCAAACAAAAAACACCCTCATCCATTTGGAATCGGGTGCTGCGTACAATTATTGAATAGAGAACTTTTCTTTTTTCAACAGATCCTCTGGCTTTTTACCGATCGGATCTTGATGGAAGTAATCGCGAATCACACCATCTTTTAGATAGTTAGCGATTGAAACCATGATCATTCCTTGATCGAGCGCGAGATATGCTTTGGCGATTTCGCCTGTTTCCACGTTTACAGAATCATAGAATCCGTACTTGCTATAAGTATCCAGCTCTTTTAATGCTTTAATGTTTTTTCTAACAGCTTCTGGATCATAATCTAATGCTAAGAATGATGCATGAGCCGTTACGGTCGCACCATCTTTGTATCCAGAAGTTCCTAGTGGTGTAGCTGCGAACTCACTGTAACCATCTGGTGTTGCAGATGGAGAGAAGCCCCATGCTTTATACCCTTTTTCTTCTGCAAAAGCTTGCTGTAATTCAACATGACGCTTGTTGTTCAGCCCAAGCGCATTCTTGCCAAGTTCAACCTCATTTAATACGATTCCAGGCATAAGGCTTTCAAACATGCTTCCGCCCCAGCTCGGAACGAATTTTACACCTTTGTATTCGTAATGGCCTTCAAAAACAGAAACGCCATCATATTCATGAGTTTCACCTTCTGGAATTTGTGCTTGCCAATCCCATTCTTTAGGCATCGTACGGTACATCTTCCACCAGTGATCACTTGGCACATCACCTTTACCGATCGAGATGTAACTTGCTACTCTTGGTTCTGTGTTGAATAACCCATAGTGATGATCAGTTAACTTCCCTTGTGCAACATCATATCCACCACGGAATTGTCCCACTTCCGGATCATATAGAGTCGTATAATTCATGTCTTCAACGAGCTTACTCGTTTGTGGATTCAACTCTTCATAAGCTTGTCCAACTACGATTAATCCTGCAGATAGCCAGCCGTTATCCACTTGAGAGATGAACTGTCCCCAATCCTTTTTAACCGAACCATCTTTTGTGTTATACCAGTTGTAATATAAGCCATTCCACTTTTCTAAACCTTCAAGTGTATTCAACGTGACTTGTATACGTTTAACCGCTTCCTTTTTAGAGATGATTCCTAACTCTTGAGCAGAGATCGTACTCATCATATACATCCCAATGTTTGTAGGAGACGTGTGTGTTGCATCTTTTTTGCCCTCTGCTGTATATCGAGTCTCATCATAGGTCAAACCTGTTTTTGGATCAGTATGATCTTGATAAAACTTGTATGTCTTCTTAGCAATTGATTTTAACTCCATTTGAAATGCATGATCTTTTCCTCTGTCAGTTGCGGACGCAGATGATGTTACAAAAACATTCGCAAACAAACTGAACATCAATACAAAGCTAATGATTTTACTTGTTTTCATAGACGCATTGCTCCTCTCCATACTTATAATAACAGTCAGTCGAAACGTTTCACCAATAGTTTAGCACGTTTGATCGAATTAAATAAGGAGCACGGAAGCTTTTGCGTCAATGGTTGTATGCGTTTTCATAAAAAACAGTAGAATGGTCGGAGAAAACTGATAATAACAGGAAATATTGTGATTTTATTAGGAAAATAAAGGATAACGAAATAGAGAGGAGAAAAATATATAAAATTGTATCTATTAAAGGTAGGGGTTGAAAAATGAAGAATAGATCTAACTATGTCATTGGCTATAAAAACCTGAAAATTCCTTACGTAATACAAACCAAAACAGATCAGCCAAAAGGGCTCGCCATCATGCTTCCGGGTATAGGGTATACAGTTAAATCACCATTGTTCCATTTTTCTTCTGGAGCATTTTTAAACAAAGGATATGATGTATTACATGTAAACTATCCTTATTCTTCAACAGATTACGAAGATTTCAGCTTGGAAGAAATCACATCAGCCCTTATTAACGATGTTTCCAAAGTTTTAAATGAAGTGGTTGATCACACATTCTATAAATCTTATTACGTGATAGGAAAATCCTTTGGCACTATGGCTATTCCCACCGCACTAGACATGTTGCCCAGCCAAAGCACGAAGGCAATCTGGTTAACACCTCGTTTAATTGGTGAACAGGTTTTTCAAACACTAAGAACGTGTACTCAAGACAGCCTTTGTGTAATTGGTGATAAAGATCCCTTTTATGACATAGATAAAATGAATCACATCATTCGTAACCCATCTATAGAGTGTATGATGCCTCCGGGTGCAAATCATGCACTTGAAGTAGACAACGATATTCTAACATCTATTGATATGGTTAAAAGTGTTATGAAAAGAATAGATGATTTTATCTCTTTAAAGAACGGAGTATTAAACCATGAACTTTAAACAAAGTGAAGCTCTCGAAATTCTAGAGCGTACACCTGCCGTTTTGACAAACTTGTTATCAGGACTCTCAAATGAGTGGGTAAATGGCAATGAGGGTGGAGATTCATGGAATTCTCTTGAAGTCGTCGCTCACTTGATCGACTGCGAAAAGAGCAACTGGATACCAAGGATTAATAGCATTCTTTCAAGCTATGAGGATGCTCCTCTTCAACCCTTTGATCGATTCTCTCATCTTGGAAAAGAAACAGGGGTGGAGGAGCTGCTGCGTGAATTTTCGCAAAGTCGGCAGCAAAGCTTATATCAATTAGGTACTTTAAAAATAAGTTCCCTTGATCTAAATAAGACTGGATTACATCCTGAGTTTGGATTTATTACCCTACAACAATTATTATCCACGTGGGCCGTTCATGATCTTACACACATCAATCAGATTAGTAGAGTTCTGGCTAAACGTTATGATTTCGATGTTGGTCCGTGGAAAACATACTTAAGCATACTCAAATAACGTTCCCCCGTGGGAGCTTTTTTTATTTTTACCATGGAGGAAAATAATGGATTATGTCGAATGATTATAGTTAACTTTATTAGATAAAAAGAGATAGAGAGATTTAGGGGGAAAATTTTATGTATTTACTTGTCCTTCGGCGCATTGCTTATTTTTTGATGCCGATCGTAGGGGTTTTTTTCATTGGTGCACTTCCTTACCTTTTCTTCAGCAATGTTCAAGGTATCGAAGCTGTTGCTCGTTTACTGGATTCTGGCGCACTCGAGAATGCACTCTTTTTAAACCAGGATTTGGGATTATTTTTCGAGCCTTATCTTGATAAGATATGGGATTTGTTCATAAACCTCATAACGTTTTCAAATGTGACTTTTTATGAATATCAACAGGAGAAGTTACTGTTCCCAACCATTTTAAAACCTTATTTTTATTCTATAAAACTAGTATTGGGTGCATTCTTTCTAGCTATAGCTTCATCAATCATACTGGCTTTGATTATCAAGATATTACCTGACCGCATTCAAAAAGGAATTCGCTTCTTATTTTTTTCACTCGAGTCCTTACCCGATATCTTTATCGTTGTTATCATTCAATATAGCATGATTCTGTATGTTAGAAATACGGGAAATCTCTTGTTCCCGATCGTACATAGCGATCAAAATCCTAGCTATTTCTTACCGATTTTTTGCTTGAGCATCTTGCCAACTCTTTTCTTAATAAGAACGTTGCTGTTCTTACTCGATGATGAAGATTCAAAAACGTATGTAGAATTTGCCCGCGCAAAAGGAATACGATATGCGCTGATCCTTTATATTCACATGCTAAGAAATTCACTTTTAAGTCTGTTCTATTATTCAAAGAACGTGTATTGGTTACTAATCTCTACACTCTTTATGGTAGAAACCATTATGGCGATTCCCGGTATCACTGATTTTATGCTAGATAACGGTCCTACGACACCGGATGTCATTACAGTTAGCGTTTTGCTCATGTTCGTTCCGTTTTATCTATTATTTACACTTTCCTCTTATGTTCTAGAGCATAAGCTGGGACGCACTAATGAGGAGGTGGCGTAAGATGTCTGTATGGAGAAGTCCGTTATTTTTAAGTGGTTTTCTAATTATTGTTACCTTGTTTTTCGGAAGCATCATCTATTCACATTTTGTACCGAATGAAAAACAGCCAGTGATGCAAATTCGATTTGACGAACAAAAACAGCCTGTTGATTCAGCACCAATCGCTCCTTTTAAAGAAATGCCATTTGGTACAGATCGATTTGGTGTCAGCATTTTACACAAGGTGATCGATGGAGCAAAGTATACATTAGGATTTGCATTCTTAGTCGCGTTCGCTCGTCTTTTCTTCGGAACATTATTGGGATTAATCTTGAGTCAGCTCCCAAAATCTATACTTCGGGCTTCAAGCAAACTCTTTGAATCCTTTTATTATGCACCTGCAACCATTGTCGCCTATTTACTTATCTATCCCGTTCTCCAAATTTTCACATGGTCTGTACCGAAAGAACAACAAACCATATTTTCTTTGCTGATTCTCATATTAATCGCAGTCCCTACCGTGATGGTAACGGTAGCCAACGAAACGTCAAAGTTTTTAGAGAATGAGTTTATCTCTTCTGTTAACGTACTAGGAGGCGGAAGAATTCACAAGCTCCGGAAACACGTATTACCATATTTAAAACCGCGATTAAGCATTCTATACAGCCAACAGCTAATCGCAACGCTACTACTGGCAGCACATCTTGGCATTTTACAAGTTTTTATCGGTGGAACTGACTTCATCACTCTCGATCCACTAGAAAATAATACTGTGCCTGTTGCTATGATCAACGAATGGTCGAGCATGATAGGTGCCAACTATTATCAAATTCGCGGTGATCGTTGGATCGTATTTGCTCCACTCGCTGGATTTGCCGTAACCATTCTTGCGTTGAACTTTATGGTTGAAGCGATGAAACGTCAATACCTTGCAAAAGGTGCTTACACGAAAAGAACACGAAGAGTAAGAAAGACAAAAACTCCTGTGCCAGTTAAGAAATTGTCTCAAGAGCAGTTTGATAGGATTATGAAAACAGGAACGGACAATTAATTAATGAATAAGAATGACTCGGTGAGGAAAAGATTTACCTTATCGAGTCTTTATCATTTGGTATGTTTTTCGTTCGTTTTGAATAAAGAAAATAAAAAGGAGTGAACTCTTTGAGCGAAGCAGACCTTAACGTCATTTTCTATACCTTGTTCCTTCTACTCGGGTTACCGATCAGCTATAAATACGCAAAGTTTACTGTCACACATACGGGTATGGTGCTTCCTCACTTCTTTGTCAGTATGATGCTTAACTTATGTATAGGTTCAATTGGCATTGTAGGGTGGATCTTTTTTTCTGTAAGAATCTCTAGAGCATTCACTATCGGTGGCATTTATTTAGGTGCTTGGATCATTTCAATAAGTTTAGTCACCTTGTTAGTCCTTCTCATGTTTAAACGTAAATCAATGATACAGAGCTTTCACTATCACTCGTCAAAATAGCAAAACACCTTCCATGTTCAGGAAGGTGTTTTGCTTCTTTATGCCTTGATACTTTCCTTCTCGAGATCTGATGCCGGGCCAAAGAACTCAAAATGAATGTTCTCTTTTGGTACATTCAACGCTAGAAGAGCTCTATTTATTACCTGCATAAATGGGATCGGGCCACAGAAATAATATTCTGCATCATCTTTTAAAGGTAAGATCTCCTTTAACCAAGCTTGATCGATGTAACCCCTCTTCGTGTAACCTAAATCTTCATCTAATGGACTTTCATACACAAAATGTGTAGTGATATGATCTGAAGCTTTTGCTATATCTATAACCTCATCCTTTAAAGCGTGTGATTGACCGTTGATTGCAGCATGAACGAATGTAACCTCTCGTTCTGGCTGTTCACTTGCTACAGTTTTCAGCATGCTTACCATAGGAGTAAGCCCCACACCACCACTAATCAGGACAACGTGCTTTTCACTATCTGTATTTAAATAAAAGTCACCAGCTGGAGCGCTTAAATGAAGAATGTCTCCTTCTTTAACACGCTCATGCAAATAAACGGAAACCATTCCGTCGACTGCATCCGTACCGCTTTCTTTTTTAACAGAGATGCGATAACTGCTCTGTCCTGGAGCGTCAGACAAGCTGTATTGTCTGATATGTGTGTTTACCTGACCAGGTATATCCATTTTGATACTCACATATTGGCCGGGCTTAAATTTTGCAAGTGCTATTTTATCTTCCGGCTCTAAATAAAAGGACGTGATTACAGAGCTCTCTTCTATTTTACGTGTTACGACAAAAGGTCTGAAGCCTTCCCATCCCGCATTTTCATACATGTTACGTTCAATCCCAATAAAGACATCCGCAATCACACCATACGCTTCTGCCCAAGCATTGATGATCTCATCTGTTGCAGCATCACCAAGAACATCTTTAATAGCAAGAAGCAGGTTTTCACCGACAACAGGATAATGCTCTGGCTTTACACCAAGGCTTCGATGTTTATATGCGATTCCTTTTACGACGGGAATGATCGTCTCAAGCTTATCGATATTAGCTGCTGCTGCGTATACGGCGTTTGCTAATGCAGCTTGCTGACGTCCTTTTTTCTGGTTTGCATGATTAAAGATATTTAAAAGCTCTGGATGTTTCTGAAACAGCATTTCATAAAAACGGGAAGTAATCGCTTCTCCGTGTACTTGTAAAACAGGTACGGTTGACTTAATTATTTCAATGGTTCTTTGCTGTAGCATGTCAATTCCCCCTTATTTTCTTCTTACAACTCTATCGTAAAAGAAGGATAAAAGAGAATGTGTGATTTGAATCACTTTTCCTTAGGACGTTTTGTGAACATAAATAGTGCTATTTTCTCAGCCACATTTCTGCTTTTTGATTCATTTTCTTCTGAAGTCCCGCAGAATTCTTCGAGTCTTCTAAAGCTTCTCCTGCGTATTGTCTTGGAAAGATCTTATACAATGATCGTTTAAAGTCAGCTCCATCCTGCGGTTCTTTATAATGTGAAATCACATACTTTCCATCTTTACTCCTAAGTTTGATTACGGCTGGAACGGAATGGCCGGACTGCCCTTCTGCCTTTGTTGATTTGTTAAATCCCTGAAAAAATGAGTAAAGATAGATCGATGTCACCTCCCCTGTTTCTTTCGCTCCATAGATTTTATGAACTTCAAACTGTTTATCCGATTCAGGATATACGTCATCATAATGTTGGATGATGTAATCCGAGATTAACTCATTCATTTCAGAAGTTACTTTTACTTCATTAGAGGAGTGGAATGAAGTACACCCCATTAATAAGAAAAGCATGCTCCAAGTGATCAACGTCATTCTCATTATATAAGGTAACATTCATTTCCCCGCTTTCTTTATGTTAAATCTTGCCCCCATAACGATTGTAAAAGAATCATGTATAGAGTAAGCAGCACAGAAACGATCATAAAGATAACTGAAATGAATCGGTAGTCATCCACTTTAGCAAGCGCAATTCCATAAACAGTCATCGCTAGTATCGTTGTTGCATAATACACAAAAAACATAGGGTAAAAATACAATGGACCTAAAAACAAACCTAAAGAAGCAAACTGTATAGAAAAAGCTAAGATTGAAAGTAAAACCCACTTCTCTTTTCCTTTTACTATCACTGCACCAAATAAAGAAAACAATACAGCTCCTAATACTAACATGACTAATGCCCATTCATAGAGAAAGAACAAACTTTCATGAAATACGGCGAAATAATAACCCACGATCATGACAGGAAAGATGGCAAGCAGGAAAAACGAACTTCTCTTTACATATTGATCGCTACCCAATTAACACTCCCCCTTTTTAAATAGCTTTCCCCTACCATATTACCATTTTATGGTTCGCTTTTAATCAATTCTTTTCAAACTATTCAAACGATTTTATAATAATATGATACTATTGAAAGATACAAAACTTCACAAAGTGAATAAACAGAACTTTTATTTATCAGGAGTTGGCAAAGAGTTGAGAAGATCGTTGATCACCTATAAAGAAAAAACTGTCCACCTTACTGAATGGGGTGAAGCCCATAACCCAACCATTGTTTGCTTACATGGCTTAGGAAGTACAAGTCTTAGCTTTCTAGAAGTAGCTGAGGAATTACAGAAGAATTTTAAAATCATTGCCTTTGATGCTCCTGGACACGGGAAGTCTGAGTCCTTTGACACAGCTGTAGATTATGAGATGCCTAGACTCGTTGATTGGCTTCATGGTTTGTTAGTACACTTAAATGTAAGCGATTTCTATCTCTTGTCCCACTCATGGGGAAGCTTTCTGGCTCTTCACTATTTGGTTCGTTTTCCTGAGCATGTTTTGGATACGATATTAATCGATGGCGGCTATCAAACAAAGCGTATCTGGTCTTCCTCTCTAGAAGAAGAAATGGATCATTATGAAAAAGATTTTGATGAGTACGTGTTCGATTCTTGGAATGACTTTTTTCTAGCTGAAAAAGAAAGCTATTTGATGTGGTCACCGTTAAAAAATATCGCAGTTCAAGATCTAGGTATCGAAAGAGACGGTAAAGTTTGCTGGCATGCTAAAGGCGAAACTGCCCGTCATATCATTCGCGGTATGCATCTTAACGAAACAGAAGATATCTATCATCTTCTTCCACCAGGTATCACTTTACTTGTCGCCACCGTACCTGAGCGATTGTCTGATATGAGATTGCAGACAGCTGAAACCTTTAGAATTAACGCAAACGGTGAACTACATATAGTGCCAAACACGACACATTTGTTGCACTGGGACAGACCCCGCATAGTAATCGATGTAGTTTTATCAAAATGGCTAAAAAAATTGGAGGTTAAATGATGGCATACCTACTCGTATATTTTTATAAATTAAAACCTGAAGTGAAAGAAAAGTTTCTTGAAATATCATCGAGATCGAATAAAAAGTTTCAAGAATACGGAGGTGTGACAGAACAGATTTTCAAATTGTCCACATCACCAAAAAATTATGGATTCTCCTCTATTTCTGAAAAACTGCAAGTTGATGAAGGTGAAGAACTCTGGATCGGCCTTCTTCGTTTCCAATCTGAAGAACATGCACGCATGACGATGGAGGACTTTGATCAAGATCCAGAGATGAAAGCACGATTAGACGAATTTGTCACACATGTAGCACCACTTGAAAAGTTAGTTTTTGGTGAGTTTGTTTCTGAAACTGAGGTAGTGACCGTATAGTAGAACGTCTAGAAAGCGTAAAGCATTCATAAGATGAATAAAAAAATGCATCTCCTTGCTAAAAGGAGATGCTTAACCAAACTCTTTTTGATGTGCTTTTTTCATCTTCAAATATTCTTCATCTGTTCGCGCTAATTTCCACTTCTCCTCAAAGATTGCGGCTGACTTTGCTTTCACGGGATCAATCTTCCTTTTATTAACCTCACCCTCCTCATTGTATTTCCTTCCGCCTTTATAGTTCGTATACCGTCTTGCACGAGTATACCCCATCTGAAGAAACTTTCTAGCCATATCAGCTCCCACAAAGTCTTTATTTTTCTTATAGTCTAAAAACTGTTCGTAGATTTTTTCTGATGACTTTTCAGCTTCTTCAGGGGTCTTAAAGCGCCAATGCGGCAAGATCTCACTCTTATAAGGTTCCACTAATAATACTCCTTGTTCACCACGGCCTACACGATACTTTTCAGGATGTTTTCGAAAATCGATATTATCAAAGTCAAGGTCATAATCAAATGCCATTTCCTTTTCCTCCTTTTTGTTATCGTTACCCTAAAAGAAAGAAATCAAAAATAAAGAGTGTTTTCGTAATCGGTGTTGCTTTTGAAAGTTTGTTGGTTTCCGCTGCAGATCGCACGGGGCGTAAGGTGAGACACTTAGAAGTGAAACGTACGAATGTGGCTTACCGCCTGCCCCATGGAAAGCGAGCAGCCTGGAACGGAAATTAACACTTCCAAAAGCATCAAGGTATACGAGGACAGACTTTAGATAACAAAAAAATAATAAAGAATTTGGTATAAGAAAAAGATCCGCTGCTTCTTTAAAAGAAACAACGGATCCATTACTTTTTACTGAACAACTTCATACAAACTCTTCGATGCGCCTTCAACAAATGGACATGGTTTTCCTGAGTAAAAAACGGTTAACTCATGCATCGCTCGAGTACAAACTGTATAAAACAATTTACGTTCTCGCTCCAGTTGATAACCTGATGCATCAAATATCGTTACTGCGTCAAACTCGATTCCCTTGGCTAAATAGGATGGGATGACGATTACTCCTTTTTGAAAAGAAGCATCCTCATCAATCATAAGCCTCACATCTAGATTATCTTTCAGTTTCTCATAAACCGCTTTGCTCTCTTTAGCCGAACGGCAGATCACCGCTATCGTTTCATGGCCTTTATTCAACCAATTCCCTACAAGCTTCTTCACCTGATCAAGATGATCTTCCTCACGTTCTACTGCTGCAATAACGGGTTTTTCACCTGAACGATTAAACGGAATAATCTCGCTTCCGTCTTTCAGTAGACTTTTCGTAAACTCTACAATTTCTTTTGTAGAGCGATAACTTCTTTGCAGAGTAATCGTTTCAGGATTCTTCTTGTTTAATAAGTTTCTGAGCATACTGAACGTTTCATCTGACGAATGTGCATAAATCGATTGGTTTAAGTCACCTAAAATTGTTAAGTTTGCTCTTGGGAAAATACGCTGAATAAAAGCAAACTGAAACGGTGAGAAATCTTGTGCTTCGTCAATAAAAACATGGCGAACTGCTGCATTCGATTGAAAACCTACTAATAATTCTTTTACATATAACAGCGGAGTAGCATCTT
Source organism: Fictibacillus sp. 18YEL24 (assembly GCF_015903855.1). Classification (GTDB taxonomy): domain Bacteria; phylum Bacillota; class Bacilli; order Bacillales; family Fictibacillaceae; genus Fictibacillus; species Fictibacillus phosphorivorans_C. The sequence goes on along the minus strand of NZ_JACZDT010000003.1, from coordinate 322,369 downwards.
CATTCGCTAAATGGTTTTGTTTCAGATTAAACAATGTTTGATTGCAGATTTCGTTCCAAGTATCCACGTCCTCCATCAATCGTTTATTCTTCTGAAACAACTTAGCATATAAGCTCTTTATATCAATAAACGAAAACTGTTCGATGCTCTCTCTAAGTGATTTAAAGGCGATTCGCGTCACATAAGCAGATAGCACTTTTTGTTCACTCGAAAGATCGTTGAATGAGTCAGCTCCGTATTTATTGCGTTCCTCTAACTTCTCATATAGCCTTGTATAAACATTTCTATCAAGAAGCTGTATCTCTTTTTCAACCCATGGTTTCTTGCGTTCTCTTCGTTCTATTTTCTTCAGCTCTTCTAAGATCCAAGCCACCGTCTTTTTCATTCGATAAGGAACGGTTTCTTTCTGGTCTAGAGAATAGAAGTATTCACTGATCTGTTTAGAACGAATCACAATACGGTCTCGAAATCTCACATTTAAAAATTGTATGCCAGATGTACTTAACTGCTTAGCATAGCGATGAATCGCTTCTAGGAATTCAACAGAGGCTTTAAACTGTATTGCTTCTACACGCTGTGATTCTTCTTGTTCAGATAAAAGCTCTTCCATCTGCTCAAAAGGCGTCTCGATTGAGTAGTCTCCTCCTAAGTGGTGATCCACATAAGCGTGAAACGTGGTTTGTTCCATGTTTTCCTCGCCCAGTTCTGGCAATACGTTTGCTACATAACTATTGAACATGTTGTTTGGTGAAAATAAAACAACATGGTGCGACTGAATCGTTTCTCGATCTCTGTACAACAGAAAGGCTACACGCTGAAGAGCTGCTGATGTCTTCCCGCATCCAGCTGCACCTTGAACAACAAGTAAATCACTTGCAGTATTTCGTATGATTGCATTTTGCTCTTTTTGAATCGTCGCGACTATGCTTTTCATTTGTGTATTCGCTTGGTTGCCTAATACGTGCTGTAACAATTCGTCACCGATCGCTTCTCCCGTATCAAACATTCCTGTTATAAGTGCATTCTTAATCATAAATTGACGTTTAAGTTCGAGCTCTCCTTCAATGGTACCACTCGGTGCCCGAAAATCAGCTTCACCTAGAGAGTGGTCATAGTATAGACTCGAAATTGGCGCACGCCAATCATGGACAAGAAACGTGCTTGAAGGTTCATCGTAATAAGATGCTATTCCGATATAGACTTGTTCTATGTCCTCTTCTCCATCTTCTTTAAAATCGATTCGACCAAAGTAAGGGGAGCTTTTTAATTTTTCATATGTTTTAAGCCGAGCCTCTGCAGAGGTATGACTGCGTTCGATCTCAGATAATAATTCCGACTGCTGTTTAATGCTAGCGGCCGTTTCAATTGCATCGTCGGCATCTTCTAAGTTCACTGTAACATCAGACCAAAAATTCTTTCGGATTTGAACAACATCAGCCTTCTTTCCTCCGAGATGATCCAGAAGTTTATCTGTTGCATCAGAAAGTTTATGAATAACTTGATCTACACGCTTTTGTTCATTTTGTTGCTCCTGATCCCATGTTGTCATCCGATTTCCCCCTACAAAAAAATTTATTAGTTAATCGTTGACACACGTTCCCATTTTATCGTATAATAAAATTAGGAACATTTATAAATTAAAATAAGAAGTTAGTGCGTCTTTTCTATAATAGCATATTTCTGTATATAAAGTACATATATAAAAACAGTGAACTCCTAAAAGGTTTTCACTGTTTTTTTTTGTTCAAAAAATTATGCTTGTTTAGCGGTTTGATTTTCGATGATTCTTTTTATCGCATGCATTTGTCCAAAGTGATTAGTTTCGTGAAAAACAGTAAAATTTACAAGCTCACCAAAAGTATTTAAATTGAATACTGGTTTTTCCAGTTTTTCAAACAAGCGTTCTTCTGGCATCTCTTTTACTCGTGCTAACTGCTCTTCTAACTGCTGTTTGAGTTCTTTAAGTGTAGGAACTTCACCTTTCCAATCTGCAGGACTTGTTCCTCTATTAAATAGCTCAACATAGCGCGTTGGTAGATTAGCAGAATGTTTCGGGAATCCAAACATGAAGTATTCCGCAGTCGTGAGGACGTGTCCAATGTGCCAGCGGATATTATTATTGAACCCATGGGGTTGAATATCTGCTGCAGCCTCATCCATACCATCCAATTGCTTTAGAAAGAAACTTCTCGCTAGTTCAAAGTTTTGAATTGTTAATTGATTCATAATAAACCTCCTCAGAGTTTGCTCTTTCATCATTCATCATACGTGTACAATCGTTTCAAGACAAACGTTATGCTGACGCGCAAAAATCTATTCTGATCGATAGTTATCGTGAATGGGTGTAAATAGATCTTCATCCGTCTTACGCACAACAGAAAAATGATCGACATTATAATGACCATGCAAAACTTTATTGTGATGACTTACGATCTGTTCTGCATTTAACACTTCTGAATCTGAAGTAGAGTGACCATCTTCAACAAGGGTGACATCGAAGCCAGAGACAGTTGCGAATCGTACAGCAGTATCTATGCAATGTTCTGTTTTGCAACCCATAATAACGAGATGACCAATTTTCTCCTCTTCTAGATAACTTAATAAAGATGTATTATAAAAGGCATTCGTCGCCTGCTTATCAAAAACTTGAGCATCCTCTGGAACATTAATCGCAGAGTGAACCTCAAAACCTGCTCCCTCTCCCTCAGAAACATCTACGTCTCTAACAAAAACAAGGGCAGCCTTTGCTTGCTTCGCTTTTTCAATAACAACATTTATGTTTTGAATCAAACCTTCTTTGTTATAAACCGCCCGCTCACTCGCATTCCCCTCAATCAGTTCTTGCTGTGCATCAATAACCAATAAAGCATGTTTCAAATTACCCGCTCCTTTTTCCTTTATCACTTTAATACTTCTTTTAAAAGTATAAAAATCCTTGCCACTCAAATATTTATTTCAATAACTGGTTATTACTAACAAAGAAGGAATTTTTTATAGTTGCGAAAAACATGAAATTATCTAATAATAGTAAGGTTCAACAAGTGAGTTATTTAGGAGGAAAAGAAAAATGAAGTACATCATCTTTCTGGCTGGAGTGGCAGCGGTTTTCTTGTTAGCCTTTCTTGTCAGTAATGATCGCAAAAAGATCAAATACAAGCCGATCCTAGTTATGCTTGGATTACAGCTTATCCTTACATACTTTCTATTAAATACAGGCGTTGGCCTTGTCATTATAAAAGGTATCTCTAAACTGTTCGAGAAGTTGTTAAGCTACGCAGGGGCTGGGGTTGAATTCGTGTTCGGCGGTCTGGCGAACGAAGCTGCAATGCCCTTCTTCTTAACTGTTTTATTACCGATCGTGTTTATTTCTGTATTGATCGGGATCGCACAGCACTTCAGAATCCTTCCATTCATCATCAAATGGATTGGTTTTGCGCTAAGTAAGGTAAACGGCTTAGGAAGACTTGAGTCTTACAATGCAGTCGCTTCTGCTGTTTTTGGACAATCAGAAGTATTTATTTCAGTAAAAAAATTATTGGGTCACCTACCAAAGCACCGCTTATATACGCTTTGTACATCTGCTATGTCAACTGTTTCTGCTTCAATTCTTGGAGCATACATGGCCATGATCGATCCAAAGTATGTAGTAACTGCACTCGTGCTTAACTTATTCGGTGGATTTATCATCGCCAACATCATTAATCCCTATGAAGTTACGGAAGATGATGACATCATTGAAATTGAGGAAGAAAAACAAACCTTTTTTGAAATGCTTGGTGAGTACATCATGGACGGCTTTAAAGTTGCTGTGATCGTCGGCGCCATGCTTCTTGGATTTGTAGCGTTAATCGCATTAATCAACGATGTGTTTGATATGATTTTCGGGATTACGTTCCAAACGATGCTCGGATATGTATTTGCTCCAGTTGCATTCTTAGTTGGTATCCCTTGGGCAGAAGCTGTCTCTGCAGGTACAATCATGGCAACCAAACTTGTTTCGAATGAATTCGTAGCTATGATCGATTTAGCAAAATACGCGAAAGACATGTCTGATCGAACGATTGGAATCGTTTCTGTCTTCCTTGTTTCATTCGCTAACTTCTCTTCAATCGGTATCATTACTGGTGCTGTTAAAGGTCTACACGAAGAACAAGGTAATACGGTTGCTCGTTTTGGATTAAAGCTTTTATATGGTGCTACATTAGTAAGTATCTTATCAGCTGCAATTGCTGGTCTGTTTCTATAAGGAAATCAAAAAAGAAGCCAAGAAAGAAGCCTTGGCTTCTTTTTTGTATCCACATACAAAAAAGCTGTCTCTTTAAGAGACAGCTATTGTAACTATTATTGAACTTCTTTAGCAAATTGACCAGGGATCAACTTTAATTTTTCGTGAACGGAATTTAACTTTTCTTCAAAGCCTGTGAATAACTCATCAGCTTCAGTTGCTTTTGCTTCATCTTCTAAGCCAGCTACACGAGCTTCATAAGAATTTTTAAGCTCTTCAAGAGAACCTTTTACAGCTTCTTGGTTTTCTTTTGAAAGTTCTGATGGTACTTCAATGGATGGAATCTCTGCAACGGCTTTTTCACCGCTTGCTTTTGCATCTGCTTTTAATTTATCAAGCTCAGCTTGCGGAAGTGCTTCTTCGCCTTCTTTTTCAAGACCTGCAGCATATGCGTTGAATGGAGCGTGATATCCACGAAGCTGGTTCATAAGATCACCTTCAAAGTTAAGAAGTGTGATTTTTTCAGCATTTCCATCTTCTTTCTTTTCTGCAGCCGCTGGTTTTGCCTCTTCTTTTGGTTTCTCTTCTTCCTTGCTGCAACCTACGCTAAGCGCAAGAACAGCAGCCGCTGTTACCGCTAAAAACTTTTTCATCGAGAAAGCCCCCTATATATTTCTATTTTTTGGAACTTTCTCATTTTAATACTTTTTCTTACTATTGTAAATTAAAATGTATCCGTTTTCTTATAAAGAGTTAAAAATAATGATGAAGGCTTAATATGATTGAATTATCTAACTATTCTAGTAATTCCTATAATTTTTTCTTTCAATATAAAAGTTATCTTTCTATACTAATCGTGTTTGCTTAACCTTTTTCTCATGATGTAATAGCCATTCTTTTCTCCATAAGCCTCCCGCATATCCTGTTAAGCTTCCGCTTGAACCTATAATTCTATGACAAGGAACCACAATACTTAACTTGTTCTTTCCATTAGCATTCCCTACCGCCCGAACCGCTTTTTCTTTTTGAAGCGTGATGGCAATATCTCGATAAGAGGCGGTTTCTGCGAATGGAATATCAACCAGTGAATTCCAGACTGTGTGTTGAAAAGGAGTACCGCTATATTGGAATGGAACCGTAAAAATTTTCCTTACACCTTGAAAGTATTCTATAAGTTGGTCCCGGCAGGCTAGAAGAACAGCAGGAATCTCGTCTTGATTCTCAAGCGCTTCCTCTTTTTCTAAGAAAAGAATGGACTGAACAACGTCTTCGGTTCCTAAAATCTCGATCACGCCTATAGGAGATTCTAACTCTACTCTATACTGTTTACTCATATAACGACCTCCATAAATAAAAAGTTGCGTATGCTTCCCATCCACTCCAATTTTGCGCTTGGTTCTTTAATTCTTTTATTGTTGGCTTTTGCTGCCATTTCAACTGTTTCATCACGGCATTCTGCAGCCCTACGTCAGCTACTGGAAATGCATCGGTCTTTAGTAAACATTTCATCAACACATAATCCGCTGTCCAAGGTCCGATTCCTCTGAGCGAAATAAGGTGCTTAGCAGGATCTTCAGAAGATCTCAATATTTCCTTCGACAGTCGACCTTCCACTATTTCTTTTGCTATACCAATCACATATTCCGCTTTTCGCGTGGTAAATTGAAGATTTCTTAAATCATCAACCTGAAGATCTGCGATGATTTCAGGAGATGGATATGCCCAGTATTCATTCTGATGAAGGACTAACTTCTTACCAAAGTTCTCAACCAACCTCTTCTTCAGAGTATAGGCAAATGTTAAGTTGATCTGCTGTCCCATGATTGCCCAAGTCAACGCTTCAAAAAGATCTGGAATCCCAATCATACGCAAACCATAATATCGTTCTACGAGCGGCTGTAATAGACTATCTTCTGAAACAGCTCCATAAAATGATGAAAGATTTTGATTCAGGTCAAACCAATTCCCTAAAAATTCAACGACCGTTTCCATGTTAAGTGGTTCCTTATCTGGAAACTCGATTATGAGCACGTGATCTTTGTAGCTGATCTTGATCAAGATCAGCTCAGCATTCGTCATGATTACTTTGTAGATGTTGTTCTCATGTATGTGATGAAGAATTTCTAAGGGTGATCTCTCAAGAAAAACCAAACATTCTCTATAGGAGAATTCTAGCGGTAATTCTATCATTAATTTCCCATCAAATACATTCCATCTCATGATTCGTTTCCTGTTGTTTCTTTTGATTTTCGGTAGTCACTTGGTGAGCAATCTTTATACGTACGAAACGTTTTATAAAAGTTAGAGGGGCTCCGAAATCCTGATTCAAAGCATATCTCAAGACATGTTTTTGAAGTATTCTTTAACAGGTATGCCGCTTTATCGATACGAATATTCTCCACATATTCTCGAGGCGTAACATTCATTTCTTCTTTAAATAATCGTTCGAGATAGAATGGGCTCACTCCAGAGTAGTTCGCTATATCTTGTAAAAGAATTTTTTTATGATGGTTATTTACTAAATAACTAGTTGCTTTTCTAATCAGATTGATTTGCGGACAATGTTCGATCTCTGGCTGACATCTTTTACACGCTCGATAGCCTGCTTTTTCACATTGAGAAATGGAGTCATAAAATGCTACGTTTTGCTTTTTAGGTTTTCGCGAACGACAAGATGGACGGCAATAAATCTTTGTTGTTTTTACAGCTGTATAAAAAAGGCCATCATATGACCTGTTACACTCCATAATCTTATCCCACATCTCATCAAACGACATCTGTATGGTACTCACTGACCCACACCTCCATAAATCATCTTTCCATCATTTTAACAATTTCAACCTAATAAATCGTCCTCATTCTTGCTGTTATGGTCTTTTTCATTCAGCGTTCAATAAATATCCTAAAACAACGGTATACAAAAAGAGTGACGATCCGCCACTCTCATTTACCCTGTATTTACTTGATCGATGCTAGTCTTCCCTTCTTTTTTGACCCGCTCTTAGTCTTATATTGATAATAGATGACTGTTGCGATGAAGAAAGATGTAATACCAAACCCTATGACCATTTTATGAAATCCAATCGTATCTAGGAACAATCCTGTTAACAGCATCAGAACTTGAAAGATAATATTATCAACCATCCCTTTTATAGAGAAGAACCTGCCGTGATAGTCTGACGGGACATCCGTTTGGAAAATGGTAGTTACGACAGGAAACAGCGTTCCAGCAGCAAGACCAAATAATCCAAAAGAAAGAACTGACATGGTTGGATGATCTGCTAAGAACAGAGATGTGTGTGCAGCAGCGATAATGAATGTAATAGCGAACATATAGCTTAACTTCGGATTATCTCTAAAGAATTTCTTTGATAAAAACGTTCCAATGAATACACAAACGCCCTCAGTCGTATAAAGAATTCCTTTAATACCGGCATTATCCTGCAACTCACTAATCTCAATCACCATTAAGTTGAATCCAGATAAAAATAAGTAAGCTGGAATCAATAAAAAGATACCATACACAACTTTACGTTCGTTCTTAATGATGGGATACAATTCTTTAAGCGTTCTAAAGAAGTTATCCTTTTTGCCTGATGGATCTAATTTCTTTGGCTGTTCATCCACATCTAAAAAGAAAGTAGAAATAAGAAGGATCACATACGAAATAAGTGTGACCGTGTACAAAGAAAATAGCGACATGCCAACTAGCATCACTCCGCCGAGTGCAGTCCCTACGATTCGAGATGCAGTAAAGATGTTCATATTCACACCATTAGCATCTAAAAGTTCTTCTTTTTTAACGATCAACGGCAACATGGTTTGCATGGCAGGCTGAGAGAACGTACCAGAAATACCGATAACAAGTGTATAGACCACCATCCACCAAACATTGTTATATGCGATCGCCAAATACATAAAGAAGATAGCTGCACATCGAGCAAACCCAGCATAGATCAATATCTTTTTCTTATTGCTGCGATCAATGATTCTACCCGCCATCGGCGCAAGAAAGATTCCTACTAGGAACCCAGCCAAAATGATTAAAGCCTGCAAAAAAGAAGACTCAACATTCATCTGCAAAAATTCAAGATTCCCAATAATACCTACCCATAGACCTGTACTAGATACAGCCAGTCCAAACATTAAAATTAAAAAATTCCGGTTTCTCCACATGTTCCCCTTCTCCCCTCAGTCATACCGAAATCATTATAATGATAAACAAAATATATATTTCACAAAATAAAATAGACTCACTATTCAGTATACATCATTTAAAAATGTTTCAGAAAAATAATCAGTCATTTTCAGCTTATTTTTTCTCTCTGTTATAATGACAAGAGTAGAAGTTTGAAAGGGGTACACTATGAAACAATTAATCCTTGCTGAAAAGCCAAGCGTGGCGCGCGATCTTGCCCGTGTTCTAGGCTGCAAGCAACAGAATAAAAGTTATATTGAAGGACCAAAACACATCGTTACTTGGGCACTCGGACACTTAGTTGAGCTAAAGATGCCAGAAGACTATGACAAGCAATATAAACAATGGCGCTTGGAAGACCTTCCGATTATTCCAAACCATATGGGACTAAAAGTTATCCGACAAGTTAGCCACCAGTTTCGTGCGGTTGAACAACTTTCTAAACGAAAAGACATTAGTGAGCTTGTAATCGCAACGGATGCTGGACGTGAAGGTGAACTTGTCGCTCGCTGGATCATGGAAAAAGTAAGATGGCAAAAACCAGTAAAACGTTTATGGATTTCTTCTCAAACAGACAAAGCCATTCGAGATGGGTTCAATCAGCTCAAACCTGCTAAACAATATGACAATCTTTATCAATCTGCCGTTTGCCGTTCTGAGGCAGACTGGTTGATCGGACTGAACGTTACAAGAGCGTTAACAACAAAGTATAATGATCCGCTATCTGCTGGTCGTGTTCAGACGCCGACACTTGCGATGATCTTAGAGCGTGAGCAAGAAATCAATTCGTTTCAGCCAAAAGACTTTTGGACGATTGATGCGACGATCGGTATGTTAAAAGCGTCTTGGGAACATAACGGTGAGAAGCGTCTTTTTGAAGAGAAAAAAGCGACAGATATCGTAAGTAAAGTAAAGGGACAGCAAGCAACTGTTTCTTCACTTCAAAAGAAAGAAAAAACAGAGGCGCATCCGATGCCTTACGATCTTACTGAACTGCAACGTGACGCGAACCGTCGTTTCGGTTTCTCTGCTAAGAAGACCTCTTCAGTACTGCAAAAACTTTATGAACAATACAAGCTTGTTACGTATCCAAGAACAGATTCCCGCTACTTAACAAAAGATATGGAAAATACGATGTATGACCGACTTCAAGGTATGTCATCTGGATATCGCGAAGAAGTGCAGCCTCTTTTAAAACAAAAAGGTAATGTGGTAGCAAAGAAAGTATTTAACGATTCGAAGGTTACGGACCACCATGCGATCATTCCGACTGATGAACCATTGCACTTAGGTGATCTTGATAACGATGAGCGCAAACTTTATGATTTAATCGCACGCAGATTTCTTGCTCTTTTCTATCCTGCGTATCGATCAGAAACGCTGACCGCTACATTAAACGTTGCGGATGAAACATTTATGGCCCGTGAAACGCTAGTGCTTGAACCAGGTTTTAAAGTGCTGTCTGGTAAAGAAGAAGAAAGCCCGCGTGCACTCGCTCATTTAAAAGAAGGGCAATCCCTTTCTGTTAAAGAAGTAAATGCGGAGAAAAAGCTCACTGAGCCGCCTTCCCGTTTTACTGAAGCTGACCTTTTATCTCGTATGGAAAAATACAGTCTAGGTACACCTGCAACACGGGCTGATATCATTGAAAGACTTCTAGGATCTGAAGTGCTTGATCGTAAAAACAATAAGCTGCATCCCACTCCAAAAGGAAAACAGTTGATCGATCTTGTGAATGATGAGCTGAAGTCACCTGAACTCACGGCTAAATGGGAGCAAGACCTTGAAGCCATCGCCCGTGGAAAAGGAAATCCAAAAGAATTTCTAGAGAACATCCGTAAACAAACAAAACAGCTAGTAATGGAAATCAAGACGAGCTCGCAGGAATATCGCGCTCACAATCTTACTGGTTCCAAGTGTCCGGAGTGCGGTAAACTTTTAAAAGAAGTTAAAGGCCGTGATGGCAAGGTGCTTGCATGCTCGGATCGTGAGTGTTCGTACCGTCGCCGTAAAGATCCGAAGCTATCAAACCGACGCTGTCCACAGTGTCATAAGAAGATGGAGCTTCACAACGGAAAAGCCGGCACTTATTTTCAGTGTAAACCATGTAATGTGGTGGAAAAAGCAGAGGATAAGAAAAAGAAAGTGACAAAACGAGAAGAACGCCAGCTTCTTAAGAAATATAGTAACAACAAAGAAGATGAAGGCTTTGGAAACAGTCTGGCAGATGCTCTAAAAGCAGCGATGAAAGATAAAAAATAGATGAAAAGCTAACTTCCGAGACTCAAAACTAGCATGTCATTGCTGTTTTGACTCATGAAGTTAGCTTTCTTTAGTTAGAGGAAATTGGATTTGTACGCTTTAAACGTTAATCTGTCCGATTGCATAACGAATCTGTCCGATTAGAGTGTTAATCTGTCCAATTGAACGAGTAATCTGTCTAATTCGAGCATTTATCTGTCCGATTGAACAGTTAATCTGTCCAATTCCCAAGTGCACTCTTCTTATTCAATCTTACTCGACCTTAAATGTTGCAGAAGCTACTGCACCATAACCGCTTCCATAGAAATAAACCATTTTATACGTAGAGCCTTGTTTGTAACGTGCTGCATTTAAATTGTTTTCTGGATTGTACGTAAATTTGCATGTTCCACCACTAGCCTCGGTGTACTGCCACCAAATCGATTCCACCTCACCAGGATTTTCGTTTACTTCATACACACCCACCCAGTCACTCTTAGGAGCTCTAACTCCTTCCACAACCACATCTAATGTTTCCTCTATACCGCTTACTTTCTCTTTTGATAATGTGATTTTTACTGACTCACCTTTCTTTGTTCTGCCTATGGCCTTGATTGAATTCGTACTGATATTTCCATATGCATCGAGTGCAAACACTTCTATATCATAAGTTGTAGATGGTGCTAATCCTTCAAGATTAAGAATGAGGGGGTTAGGAACAGGATCTTTATAGAACTCGGAAAAGCCTATATATTCTTTCGCCACTTCTTTGGTCTCTATGTTTGTAACGATTACTTTATAATCATGAACCAGTAGATTATCTTTTGCTTGTGTAAACATAATTGAAAGACTAGTAGCTGTCGTCATGTCGTTCGCAATAGAAAGCATCGCATCGTTTGTAAAAAATGGTGGTTTTTTATCTTTTCTAGCATCCGTATATTTAAAACTATTCTTATTGGCAGGAACACTAATTTCAAACGGTTCACCTGTCCAATCATTATTATGGATATCACGGCGTTTTATTATCACTTGATTCTCATACACTTCAACGATTAAAGCTTGATTTAGAATATCTGCTCCTTCTGGAACTTCGCCTTGAATACGGCCAGCGTCCAGCCACAGATACGCGCCAGTTGAAGTACCGATCGTTGTAAAATCTTTTTGATGTATAATTCTAGGATCATCTAATGGATAGTGTGTGTGGCCTGAGAATGTAATGACTTGCGGATATTTTTTCAAAGTATCATAAAATAAATCTCTATTTGCCGTAAAGCCCCACTCGCTTCCGTACATGGTATCTTTTATCGGCTGGTGATGGAAAACAAAGATGGGTTTCTTCGGATCATCGGCATGTGCTTGCTTTAACTTTTCAGACATCCATTTGATTTGTTTAACAGAGAACGTACCCTCTGTCACCCCGTCCTCAGTCCCAAGCACAATAAAATGATACCCTTTGATAATCTTGTGATAGTAGATTGCCGGCATTTTAGTTACTTCTAAAAAACGTTTTTGTGCATCAGCCTCTGGTAAACCGTTCCAATAATCATGGTTTCCAATTGCAATCAGCGAAGCAGCTTTTGATTGTTTATTTGTTTCATAGACCGTTTTAAACTTCTCAAATTCCGGTACTAGACCATTGTCTGTTAAGTCACCTACTACTGCAAATGCATCTTGCTTAGGAACGAGTTGGTTTAATTGTTTGAGAGTATCTTTAAATTTATTGAAGGTTTGATCGGACGTTTCATTCATATGTACATCACTGACAACTGGAAAAACAAGTATTGGCTTCTTGCGACTCACTTTTTTACCACGATCAGCTAGCACGTCGAGTGAAGTCATTGGATTTATAAAAGTTAACCCTAGGGAAAGTCCAGCTACCTTTGTTGTGCGTTCAATAAACGTTCTACGCGTAATCTTAGATTTTTGGTCTAGGTGCTGTTCATCAAAGGAATTCGTCATTTTATTCTCTCTCCTATCAAGATGTTAATCCTACATGAAAAGTATATTGATAAAATATAAACCCTTGATTACAGATAAGTTAATCATTGTTAAGATCACGCTGTGAATGCAAGCACGTTAGATAAAAATTCATTCATTTACATTCAATCATTACACATATACCAACCAAACAAAAAGAAGGATGGATTATAACTTTCCATCCATCCTCTCCTAATTTTATTGAGTAGCTTCTACACCGGATTTCTTCATCTGCTTCTCATGTGCTTTACCATGAGCACGGTTTCGATCTTCTTCTACTTCGCGAGATACCTTAACTCCTTCTGCAACCTTCGCTGCGCCCACCTGTTGGAGACCATTCTGATCTTTTTGATAGACAAATGAAGCACGCGTTGAGATAGCAGCACCTGGTGACGTTACGAACGGGACGACTCGATAATCAGTTCGCCACTCTTCAGGAGTAACCGTACATCGAACATAGCCTCGATAATCGTTGAAGAATTTAATATGAGGATTCAATCCTAATATCTTATCTGTATCAGAACGTTTATCAGCACCATTCCCACCAGATGTAATGGATGTTCCAACAAATTCAGCTCCAATTACATGTGAAGTTGAATCATTGTAATCCGCTTTTAGGTCACAAGCCCAGCTTGCATGTACATCCCCTGTTAATACAATTACATTATTTAAATTCTTTGATTGTACAAAATTTGTGATACGTTCACGAGATGCCGTATACCCGTCCCATGCATCCATACTCAACCGAGGTGCATCAGCTGTACCATAATTTCTTTGTGCAAAGAATACTTGCTGAGCTAGAACATTCCAATGCGCTTTAGAGTTCCCTAGGTTTTGAAGCAACCAGCGTTCCTGTTCACTTCCAGTTAACGTTCGATTCGGATCTTGAGATTCTGGAGTTGGCGGTTTACTTCCGTCTCCGTTCGCTTGATCGTCACGATATTGTCTTGTATCCATTACGTTGAACATCGCTAAGTTTCCATATGTGAAATCTCGATAGAGCATCATATCCGCTCCGTGCGGCAGGGATGAACGACGAAGTGGCATGTGTTCATAATACGCTTGATAACCGGCAGCACGCCGTTTTACAAACGCCTCAACAGACTGTCCTTTTTCAGGAATCATATTTGCATAATTGTTCTCTACTTCATGATCATCCCACGTTACCACCCAAGGAAATGCTGCGTGAGCTGCTTTTAAATTGCCATCAGAACGATACTGAGCATGTCTGTTTCGATAGTCTTGGAGTGTCATAATTTCAGGACCGCTATGTGTTCGAACATTGCCAGATGGTGATACATATTCATTAGGTCCGTACTCATATATGTAGTCGCCAAGATGAACAACAAAATCCAAATCTTCTTCTGACATATGCTGATATGCAGTAAAAAAACCATGTTCATATTGCTGACAAGATGCAAATGCAAAAGTCATACTTTTCACATTCGCACCTTTTCTAGGGAGTGTCTTTGTTCTTCCTACAGGACTGAACTCATATCCACTTTTAAACCGATAAAAGTATACATGGTTGGGTTTAAGTCCATCTACTTCAACATGAACAGAGTGCGCTAAATTAGGACGTGCTAGTTCTGTTCCCTTCTGTACAACCTTTTTGAATCGTTCATCTTCTGCGATCTCCCATTTTACAGGTACAGCTTGATTTGGCATCCCTCCGCCATTCAATGGATCTGGTGCTAATCTTGTCCATAGAACAACACTGTCTGCTAACGGGTCACCTGATGCTACACCTAACGTGAACGGATAATTTCTAAATGTTGGTGCTGCGTTCACTTCGTAACTGCCTAGCGACTGAGCAATTGTGAGACCCAGTGAAATTCCTGCAATTTTCCCGGCACCTGAAAGAAATGTTCTCCGGTTCAGTTTGTTTTTTTTTAAGCTGTCTTCCGTGAGCTTCTTAATCCATTCATCCATCGGTCTTTCATCCATACTTGATGCAACCCCTTTTAAATGAATTTAGTACAGGTTTCATTATAGGGTGGAAATATTAAGAAACTATTTTTTCATGTAAACGTATATAAACTTACTCATAGGAACAACTTACTAATCTTACAATTCAAAAAAAATGACGAACTGTTGCGCTAGTTTTTCATCAAATTCGCATAAGAATCTTATGCATCAAATGTACTGTTCTTCTTTATAAAATCTTTACAACATACATATAATTCATAGTCAAAGATAAAAGTTATTTGTATTTATCTATTAAAGGAAAAGGTGATGGCTCAATGGCACTTCGACGAAAAAAGAAAAAAAAGTCCAACAATGAAACATACACATGGCTAGACTTTATGATTGATCTTCTATTAGTTATTCCAGAACTGATCATATGGCTGGTCCGACTTCTTGGAAGAAGTGTTTTTAGGCTGTTTGACGGAATTTAAAAGAGACTGAACTCTCACTTGGAGTTCAGTCTCTTCCATTCACAACTTTAATCTCTAAGTTATTCTGTTTTTCGTAATGTAACAGAAACGGTTGTTCCTTTACCAGGGTAACTTTCTACTTTCAGGTCCCCCTTATGGTCCGTAATAATTTTATTGCTAACCGTAAGCCCTAGTCCTATTCCCTTTTCCTTATTAGTGAAGAATGGGACGCCGATGCTCTTTAGTCGCTCTTCTTCTATTCCAATTCCATTATCTACAAAAATCAGCTTTACTTTTTGATCAGCTGTTTCTTCAATCGCTATCGTTAGGATTCCTCCATCATTCATAGCTTCAATCGCATTTTTTATAATATTAATAAATACTTGTTTAATCTGGTTCTTTTCACAAGAGACAAAAAGATCTTTCTCTTTAAACAACAAACGAATCTCAACATTATACAAATTAGCTTCCGATGTTAGTAACATTACCGTGTCTTGCAGAAGCTGAATAATGTTAACGTTCTTCATATACTGTGTAGCATCTGGTTTCGCTAACGCCATAAACTCATTAACAATTGATTCAATTCGGTTAAGTTCATCACAGATTACTTCATTGTATAAAAAGAGTTTGCTTTGATCGATCTCACTATTCTTCATTAAAGAGAACAGTCCTTTAATGGATGTGAGTGGATTTCTGATTTCATGAGCAACACCTGCGGCTAGTTCACCTAACACTGCAAGTTTCTCACTATTTCGTATATATTCCTCCGTTTTTTTCTTTTCTGTAATATCGCGAGAGATAAAAACGATACCCTCGATGTCCCCTTCATCAGATACCATAGGCATACCTTTACCTTCTAATAAAACGGGATGACCTGAAGCATGCATCTTTCGATAAATAAGAGGAAGAGGGTTTTCTAGTGCTGCAACTAATTTAATATATTCCCCTACACTCTCGTGATCCTCCATGTGAACACAGTTCATAGCGTTTGTGCCTATTAAAGAATTAGGTTCTATTCCTAAGATGGTTTTATAAGAAAGTGAAGCGTATAAATAAGTTCCATCAGGGTCAATTGAACAGATTAAATCATTGCTGTGATCAAGAATAATACGATGTTTAAACTCATTCTTTCGTAAAGCAGCTTCTGCTTCTTTTCTTTTCGTAATGTCTCGAGACGCAACTATTGCAGAAAGGTTATTTTTATCACTGATAGGCGTCCCTTTCGACTCCAACCAAATATAAACGCCATCTTTCTTCAAGTATCTGTATTCAATCGTAAGAGGTACATGTTCTAAAATCATTCGAGTAAATTCTTGTATCACTCTATCTCTATCTTCAGGATGAACAAGATCAAATGGAGTGGTTCCTATCGCTTCACTTTGACAATAACCAGTTACCCAAAAATACGACGGTGTTAAATAGGTAAAGATACCTTCACGACTAACAATTCCTATAATATCTATCATATTCTCAGTTATAAGCTTTAAATGATCAAGAGTCTCTTTCTTTTCGAGTTGCTGCTGAGTTAAATTACGAATGATAATCTGTGTGGCGTGTGAAGAGAACAAAAGGGGAAATCCAATAACTTCTAATCGAATATGGTTACCCTTTTGAGTAATCCATGTTTGTTCACTTGGTTTAGGGGCGATACCTTTGTCACAAGTTTGAATCCTCTCTTCTACTAAGGGATGTAACTCGTTAGGAAGGTTGTTCCATATAGGCTGACCAATTATATCTTCTTCTGCTTCTAGTATCTTTCTAGCAGCAGGATTTACATAGACCCAAGTTCGATCTTTCTGGATAAGAAAAGGTGTTTCAGAATGTTCAAATTGATTGGCATATGTTTTCATTTGATTAATGAAAAGGCTGTCTCTTAATACTTGACCATCTGAAGTTTCCATACCCACCCTCCATTAAAAACGTTAATCAAAACGTTTCGTTCATAATTACCTAAATTATAAACATATGTCCTTTTGCAAATAAAGATATTTTTTTAAAAACATTCTAACTATTTAACGATAAGTCCTTCAATGTCATTAGTTCATAACTGAAAGGTGTTTTTGATCATAGATGAATTTAGTTTTGTAAAAAGAATGAAAGGCATGTTTTAGAGCTGTTTTTCGATCTGGAGCTGTCTGAGAGGACATGATAATATGTTCATGTTTGTAATAAAGCATACTAACCACTACAGTTGTTTTGTCAGTGAAGAGAAAGATATCAACATCTAATATTTCACTCCCTGTTATTAAGCGAATAAAACGGTATTGCGGCGTACTTACCATCTCCCTCAGCCTCCTTTTGATCTTTCAGCTCCTTTACTTTTGTGTTAAAAGTTTAGTTATTTAAATAGTAAATAATCACTATAAATTTGTCAATATATTCTGTCAATTTAAGTCGATTTCCTGGGAAATTAGAAGTATAAAATAAAAAAGACGGGAAACCCCGTCTTAATTTTTATTAGGTGATACTTCATTATCAGGAGAAGTTTGTCCACCTGCTCCTGTAGAGTCTTTATCTTTTAACACATTAACTCCTTCATGGCTAGAAGATGAGGATATGGAAACCAATTTAAAATCTGTTTCAGAAAGTTGTTCTTTCAACTTTCTTTCTTTCAATATTTTGCGAAGAATGAAAGATTCTTTCATCGTATTCTAATTGAATAGTAATGGATTTCAAAATAATCTCCTCCTTTACATTCTATTTGTTCCCTGCCTCTAAAAAAATAAACAAATAAAGAGACCGATCTGTTAGGAAAGGTCTCTTCTTACTTACGCTTCTTTTTCAACTAAGTTATGTTCTATTTCTTGGGATGAAGAAGAGCTTACTTCATCCTGATTAAGTCTTTTCGTGATTTCAATTTTCTTAACTTGGTGACCATCAATTTCAATCACTTTGAAATCGTACTCATCATACGATATGACCTGATCTTCCTGTATTTCTGAGTTTTGAGACAAAACCCATCCACCAATCGTATCAAGTTCACTATCATCGATTTGTAATCCATAAATATCGTTCACTTCTGCGATTAACACCTTACCGTCAAAGTGCTTCACGTTTGGACTAACTGCGTGAATCATTGGTGATTCATCTTCGTCGAATTCATCACGTATTTCACCAACAAGCTCTTCCAAAATATCTTCGATGGTTACTATACCAGCTGTTCCACCGTATTCATCAACTAATACAGCCATATGAAAACCTTTTTTCTGGAGCTTTAATAGGGTTTCTTTGATCGGCGTATTTTCAAAGACACTCAAAGTCGGTCGAATATAATGTTCAAGAGGGTATTCTTTCCCTTTAATTAAGTCAAAAAATACTTCTTTCGCATTTACCATACCAAGGACATTATCTTTATCTTCCCCTACAACAGGGTAACGTGTATATTTTTCTTCTGCGATTATATTAATATTTTCTGCAACAGTGTTGTCTTCATAAAGACAAACCATTTCAGTACGAGGGACCATGATCTCTTTTGCAGTTCTGTCATCGAATTCGAATACCTTTTCTACATAACTGAACTCAGATTTGTTGATTTCACCACTTTTGTAGCTCTCACTTAAGATTAGACGAAGTTCCTCTTCAGTATGTGCCATATCATGTTCTGAAGCTGGTTTTAGACCAAACATTCTTACTAGAAGCTGAGCACTTCCGTTTAAGAACCAAATGAATGGATACATGACTCTATAGAATCCGATCAATGCAGGTGATAACAATAAGCTGATCGTTTCAGCTTTTTGAATAGCTACTGTT
This sequence comes from Fictibacillus sp. 18YEL24, assembly GCF_015903855.1. Classification (GTDB taxonomy): domain Bacteria; phylum Bacillota; class Bacilli; order Bacillales; family Fictibacillaceae; genus Fictibacillus; species Fictibacillus phosphorivorans_C. The sequence goes on along the minus strand of NZ_JACZDT010000003.1, from coordinate 303,600 downwards.
TTTGGTGCAAGCTCACCAAGAACAACGTGTAAAAAAGTAATGGATGCAAAAGCAATTGCAAATGATAATGTGTGAACAATTGCCGGGCTTAAATCCATTTTTTCAAATACTGGACCGAGAATTGCTTCTACCGTAGGCTCACCTAACCAACCTAATCCTAAAGCTGTAATTGTAATTCCTAACTGACAGGCTGAGAGTGATCCATCAAGGTTAGAAATAACCTTTTGTGCTGCAATCGCTCGTTTGTTACCTTCTTCAGCTAATTGATCAATTCTTGATTTGCGAATCTTAACAATCGCAAATTCTGCTGCTACGAAAAAAGCGGTTAGTAGAATAAGTACGGCTACTGCAAGTAATTTCAATAAGGTCAAACTGTCCAAAAAGACTCCTTATACCCCAAGTTACTGGAATATAAGTTGTCACCTCCTAAGTGTTATAAATTTTTATAATTAAGAAAAAGTATATCATATAATTGAAGAACTTACTTAATAAAACAACTTACTTGTATTTTACATTTAGTTTTCTAACACTCCCATTACTTTTAGATTATTCCGAAATCTCAACTGTATCTAGGTCTTCCTCTTTTTTTAACACAAGTTTATTCTCTTTTTCATCGTAATAATAAATTCTCATTCCATGCTCCGAATCAGTTTCTTCAAAGTTGGAGTATAATTCAAAATACCCATTACCTAATGGAACGAGATTATTTTCTAAATTAGTTGTAATAGCAGAATAATCTTCATTCTCTTCGCTATCTTCGTTTCCACCATTATTAATTGATCCGATTACAAACAATAACAAGATTCCTAAAATAATTAATGTCCTACGAATGCTGCGTAATTCAGAAGCTGTATCTGAATACATAAAATCACTCCATTTTTTTATTTCTCTTCTTGTTAATTATTGCATAATAACAAAGAAAATTGATACTAAATATGGGAGACTTACCCATTTTTAAGTGGTATTCTAAAATTGGTAAAACACTGTTGTACAATGCAGCAAAGAAAGGATGAACATCAACATGGATTTTGTACTGGATCATAAATGGGTATTTCTCATTCTAGCCGAGACCGTATTTTGGGTTTCTACCCTATCTTTTTTAGTAGTTCGATATTGGTTCAACCTTAAGAGATTAAGCATTGCATTCTTCATTCTTTTTCTTTTAAATGACCTATGGATTGCCGCGATGGGATATTTTGATTATTTAAGAACAGGAGAATTCTCTGCCTATCAAATTATTATTCTTGTCGTGATCGCTTATGCATTTTTGTATGGAAAGAGTGATTTCCAGAAATTAGATCGCTTCATACAGCGGAAGGTCGCCAAAATGCGTGGATTACCAGAACCCGATCTACCTGATTCAAAACCACTGTATGGGATGCAGCATGCAAAGCAAGAAAGGAAAAATCTTTATAAACACGTTCTCTTATTTATCACGGCACAAGGGGTTTTCTGGTTGTTATTCGGACTGTCCGATGCTGTTTCATCCATACAATTAGACACTCTCTTAAAAGATTGGTATGACACAACAGATACAGATCTGTTCTACAAAAACGATGTCGCTAATAATGTCACACGTATTTGGGCGCTGATACTCGCCATTGATATCGTTGTATCTTTGTCTTATACGATTGCTCCAAAAAAAGAAAAGAAAGCAGCTTCTGCAGCATAAAAAAAGAGTTTGGGATATTCTCTTCCCAAACTCTTCTTTTATTTAGCTTTTGTATTTTGTTTTGATGTTTCTACCCGTTCATTCCCCATAAATAATATGACTACAGCTGAAATTACGATTGGAATCAATGCATAAGTGAAAACAGTCGTAATAGACGCAGACATTGAAGCTGTTATTCCATCTAAAACTTCAGGAGGTATCTTAGATCGTTCTCCTGTCTGAAATATTTTTTGTGGATCAATCTCTTTAAATGCCGCAGCACCTTGCCCTGCAAAGCCTTTTAGGTTCTCACTTATCTTCTCGTAAAAAATCCGATTTTGAAGTGCTCCAAAAATGGTTACACCAAGCGTCATACCTAATGACCTTAAAAAGGCATTTGTAGAGTTGGCTGAACCTCTATAACGAAACTCCATCTTATTGATCGTTGCTGCCGGTAATAATGAGAACGAGAACCCCATACCGAATCCGACGATCACCATAAACAATGTAAGCATCATTCTAGACGTATCTGGTGTCATTCCACTCAGCATATACATGCCCGTAAAATAAGAAATGACGGATACGATCATAAGGTTACGGAAACTTGTTTTTGTTTGAAAGATACCACCAATCATACTTCCAGCAACAGAACCTAACATCATTGGTGTAAGAATTAATCCTGCACTTGTTGCAGAACCACCGTATACCGCTTGGACAAAAATAGGAATAAACACAGCGAGTATAATGAATGTTCCACCGTATAGAAAACCTAGAATCTGTGAAGTAGCAAAAAGCCTCTTCTTAAACATCCAAAATGAAATAATCGGTTCGGATGCTTTTTGTTCTACTGCAAAGAACACGATAAAAAAGACCGTGAATATCGTAAACAATGCTACAATTTGCGTTGAATCCCATGCATACGTCTTGCCACCAAGTTCAAGGGCAAACATCAGACTAACAACGGCAATCACAAGTGTGATGGCACCCCACCAGTCGATCTTTTGCTCGCGGTGTTCAAGCGTTTCTTTATAATAACGAAAAATCAAGTAAAATGATGCTGCACCAATTGGAACGTTAATATAGAACACCCAATGCCAGCTGATCGCATCTGTAATGAATGCTCCAAGTAAAGGTCCGAGAACACTCGAAGTTCCGAAAACCGCCCCAAGAAGCCCTGTCATCTTCCCTCTCTTTTCTGGAGGAAAAATATCAAAAACAATCGTAAAGGCGATCGGCATCAATGCCCCACCACCGATACCTTGAATCGCTCTAAACGCTATCAGTTGCTCCATATTTTGAGCAAGACCACAAAGCGCAGAACCGATTAGAAAAACGACAAGACCGAAAATGAAGAATCGTTTTCTGCCATACATATCGGACAACTTACCGTAAATAGGCATCCCGGCCATTACGGCGACCATGTATGAGCCCGTAACCCAAACGAATTTATCAAACCCTCCAAGGTCCGCAACAATCGTACCCATCGCCGTTGCTACAATGGTATTATCCATCGCGGCCATTAGAATACCTAGCAACAAACCGGCTACGACTAACTTTAGATTTGTTTCTTTATGTACCATAGCGCCATCTCCTAATCTAACACCCTCATGTATACTTAATAAACTTAAGTATACATGAGGGACTGTCCCCCAACAATTTATTTCCTTCGCTAATTCTCTCCATTTACTCAGGGTGTTTTCTACATAATAACCTATAAAAATGGTTGGTTTACGTTTTTGAGAGATTATCCCATTCATCTTTATTTCCAAAGAAAAAGAGACAGCACGTCTGCTGTCTCTTTTTGTTATTCTATTAAAGTTCTAAGATAGAATCTTCACTATCTTGACCTTCATACATTGCACCAAGCATCAAGCCTGTCCAAAGGTCTAAATTTAAATCACGATTGTCTTCATTGCCTTCAAGTCCAAGTTCAAGGCCAGTGTCTAATG